>CAXTTX010000001.1:0-19870 GCA_964247045.1 uncultured Verrucomicrobiales bacterium
GGCCTCCTCGCAGAGCAGCGACATGGCCATCGCCCGCGGCAATGCCCGGCTGGCCCTGATGCTCGCCTTGGGCGACTTGCAGAAATATGCCGGCCCGGACACCCGCATCACCGCCCGTGCGGATATTCTCGACGACAACAACCCGCCGGTCACCGGTGTCTGGAAGAGCTGGGAAGGCACCGACCACGATGGCACCGGACGCCCCTTCGCCCCGGACTACGGAAACCACAAGGAGTCAAAGTTCCTTTCATGGCTCACCTCCGAACCACTCGCGACAGAAATCGACGACGTGCCGGACACCACCCGCGGATCTAACAAAATCAAGCTGCTTGGCGAGGATTCGGTTGGGACGAAAGATGCCGGTTCACGGCAGATCTATCTAACTGCCGCCAAGATCAAGGACAGGACAAGCAAGCCTACCGGCAGCTTCGCCTGGTGGGTTTCCGGGGAAAACCAGAAGGCCCGCCTGCCCAAGCCCTACGAGCACAGCCAGGATACCGTGGCCAAGTGGTCCGTCATGGCGAAGACCCACGCCATTGCGGATCCCGAACCCTTCGGCCTCGACAAGGTTCTGAGCGGAGGCTCCCTGAGTGATCCTACCGTGGTCAGCCTCGCAAGCAAGGCCTATACCAACCGGCAAGGCGACCTGATTGATAGCAAGACCCTGTCGCAGGATCACTTCCACGACCTCTCCACCAGTTCCGTCGGCCTGCTCACGAACAGCGCCACCGGCGGCTGGCGCAAGGATCTCAGCCTCGCCTCCGAATCCTGGAGTTCGCTGCCCAACTCAGGGTTACCGATGTTCCGGCTGAAACCGGGCGTGGACCTCCCCTATACGAAGGCCACCAGTGGATCCCCGCTCTCCAAGAGATCTTTGCTTTATTATTGGAGCGACTACCGCGCCGCCTCCACCGGGGAACCCATCTACAAAACCCCCGCCATCGGCAGTTGGACCGCCCTCGTCAACTATGCCACCACTTACAAGAAGTTCGGCAGCGTCAGTTCGAACGGGCCGATGGGCATGGCACCCACCGCCACCTCCATCAATGGTGACAGCTACACGTTTCTCCACACCACCCGTGTCCTGCCGGTGATCGGCCGTGTCCAGTGGGTGTTCTCGCACAAGGCGGTGCAGTCCGGTGGGAATTTCGTTCTCCAGCTCGTGGTCCAGCCGGTGATCACCATGTGGAATCCCTACAACGTGAGGATCGAGTCGTTGGGAAAACTAACCTTCGGGCTGAGAGGCACCCTTCCGCCGATCATCGACTACAAGGTGGGTGGCAACCCCTTGCCCAGCCCCTATGAGAAGCGCGTCACCTTGCAGCAGGATAGGATGTCGGCTTCCACCCAGAGCCGTGGTGTCCGGGGAGCAGCCCCGACGCCCACGGCCGGAAACTACACCATCAACAACGTGGCCGCCTTCGGCCCCGGCGAGACTCGCGTTTTTAGTGCCCGGAGTATCTCCACTTCGAGCGATATCGAGCTGTTCCCGGGCCTTTCCCTGGTCGGTGGCACCGCCTACGAGATCGCCAAGGGCGTGGTCGGCGAGATCACCACCGGGGTCGAGTTCAACGCCGAGTATGACGACACGAACTCCACCGCCAATGCCACCGCGACCGGTGCCGGACTCTATCTGGACATGAAGCTGAATGACAGCCATGTGCTGGCCTACCGCATGTCTTACAAGAAGGAACTGGCCGACAAGGCCTATCCGCCGATGGCTGCCAAGAAATTCCCGGCGGTGTCTTTCTCACAGATCACCGGAACCGATCCGTATCCGTTTCTCTGTGTTACCTTTGGCGCGCGCATGGCGACGAATACCTTCCTGCCTTCCAAGGGCTTTGTCCAATCCAGTCCTTTTGTTAACTACACCGCCATGGGTCTCAAGGGACCAATCGAGCAGGGTATCAAGTTCCAGTATCCAGGCACGCTCCACAACGTGAACTCTCCTTTCGAATACAGCTTCCAGCCGGTCCAAGGGGGGGCTTCGACCGAGCTTCCACAGGCGGAGACCGGCACCAACCGCGGTTTCATCCTCACGGGTATCACCGCCGCGACCGGGCTGAAACGCTGTGTCATCGACGAGCTTCCCGGCCGCCCGCTCAATTCCCTTCCCGAGCTCCAGAACTGGGACGCGCGCTTTGAAAATCCGGTGCCTCCTTATTGCTTCAACCTCGTGGGCAACAGCGATGCCACCCCGCTTATTCCCTCCAACGCTGTGGTGAACTCATCGGCTGGCGCCAAAGGTGAAGAAAATCTCCAGCATGACGACTCCTACTGCCTGAACCACGCGCTTTTCGATGACTGGTTCTTCTCCAGCATCGCCCCGGAGCCTTCCAACTTCGGCAGTCCTTCCGTTTCTTCCACCATCAAGACGGTCTACTCCAACTTCCTGACCGATCCTGCCAAGCCATTGCTCAACCGCTCTTACAAGCCGGTCGCCGAGGACATGGCCGCCGCCTCCGCAGGCTCGGCCACCGCGGTCTCCAACCAGAACGTCGGCGCCACCGCCACGGCATGGAAGACGATTGCCTCGCGCCTCGAGGTCGAGGGCATGTTCAACGTGAACTCGACCTCCGTGAAGGCCTGGCGTTCCTTGCTGGGACACGCCCGGAACCAGCGGATTCCTTACCTGAATGCCAGTGGCAGCAATTCGCTGTCATCAGCGACCGACTATGCGGTCAGCCGTTTCACGGTGGCGGGTGATACCGAGAATTCCGGCAACGGCGCTTCCGGCACGAGGGTCGGGGCCGCCGAATTCACCGGTTACCGGGTTTTCGAAGGAGACCAGTTGGATCTGCTCGCGGAAGAGATCGTGAAACAGGTTCGCTTGCGTGGACCCTTCCTGTCGCTTTCCGAGTTCGTGAACCGCCAGTTGTCCGGGGGGGAACTCGCTCTTGCCGGTGCCGTGCAGACCGCCCTCAACGTGCTTGCAGCTTCCAACAAGAATCCCTTCGGAGTCATTCAGGACGACGCGGACGGGCTGGGTTCCAACCGCTCGGCGGAAAACCCGCCGCCGAATGACATGGCCTCACCGAGTGGTTACGAATTCAAGCAAGCCGCTGCCGGTTACAGCCTCTACGGGGTTCCCGGCTGGACCCGCCAGGCGGATTTGCTCCGGCCCATCGCCCCGATTCTCACGGTGCGCGACGATACTTTCACCATCCGCGCCTATGGCGACTCCCGTGACGCGGGCGGCACAGTTGTGAAGGCCAGCGCGGTCTGTGAAGCCACCGTGCGGCGTGTGAAGGATTACGTGGATCCCCGGGACAACGCCGCCACGGCGGACATCTCCGATGCCGGTGGTTCCGTTCCCTCCAAGCAGTTGGCGAACGAGACCTTCGGCCGCCGTTTTGAGGTCATTTCCTACCGCTGGCTCTCTCCGGATGAGATCTGAGCCTGCCGCCTTCCCGCCGCCCGTAGCCTCCCGGCCGCCGGAAGGTTTTGACACGGTCCGCTCCGGCTGCTGGCATATCCGTTAAATCATCAATCATGTGTCGTCTCCTATTTGGCCTGCTTCTATCCCTGCCGCTCCTTGCTTCCGCCCAAGAGAAAGGTTCCGCCCGTACCTTCCGGGTTCTGTATCTCAATCCTCCGCCGGAGGCACCGGAAAAAGTCCAGTTGTTCGACGGTACCTCATGCCAGGAGATCAAGCTGCCGCAGGCGAATTTTTCGGAAGTCTACAAGCTGTCCGAAGGCCCCAAGACGCTCACCGTCCTGAAGGCGCCGATCACCAAGGTCGAGGAGATCCCGCCGGGCTCCCCGTCTGCCAAAATTGGTGAAACCGTCGCGGATTTCTACCTGGTCGTCGGCACGGACCCGGCCAACAAGGTGATGCCCGTCTCCATCCAGATCATCGACGCCACCGGCGAGAAGTTCAAAAAAGGTCAGATGATGTGGTATAATCTCACGCCGGTGGCGGTTGGTGGCCAGCTCGGCACCCAGAAACTTGCCATGAAGGGACAATCCCGCGCCGTGGTGGATGCGCCCGCCGCGGGTAACGAGCAGTACGATGTTTCACTGTCCTACGTCGTGCCGGAGGAGACCGCGTTCCGTCCCATCTGCCAGACCAAGTGGATCCACGATCCACGATCCCGCATGCTGGTTTTCGTCTATGGTGGCGAAAACAAGAAGATCCCGAAGATCGCCGGCTTCACCGACTACCGGGAGCCTTCGAAAAAGCCGGATTGACCCCGTCACCGGAAACGCTTCCGGTAGCTGCATGCAACAAGGGATAAAGCGGCCTATCGTGGCCTTTGCGGCCGGGATGGCCAGGGCCGCCTTTGTGGTATCGGCCGCCCTGTCGCCCTTGGCCATGGCAGCGCCTTTCCATCCCTATCAGGCGGATTGGGCGACGCTGCATCTTTGGCATTTCGACGAGCGCGAGCCTCCCTTCATGGACTGGGGCAGCAACCGCAAGCCGCTCTGGGGCCTCTTGCAAGGTGCCTCCTGTTGCAATCCTTCCTTGGAGAATTTCGGCAGTGCCGTTGGCTTCAACTGGTCCCCGGAATTCGAGCACGGCACGACCAAACCCTATGGCCCCATCCTCCTGGCGCAGCCGGAGATATCATCCGGCCAGGAGGATAATGTGAACCCGCCCTTCACAATCATGGGCAAGGACGGTGCCTTCACCATCGAGGCCATCGTGAAGCTCCAAGTCCTTCCCTCCGTTGGCGATTCACCGGGCTACGCCGGAGATATCGTCAGCATGGATGATGAAAGCCGCAACAACCGCGTCTTTCTTTTCCGCATCGAGAGACCTGGCTTCGTCTCGTTTGTCCCGATCTCAGGGGACGGGGTGCGGGGCGGGGGACTCGCCACGATACCCACGACGGGCGAAGACGCCATCAATACCCATGACTGGTTTCATGTGGCGGTCACCTACGACGGCAAGGAAAACACTTCGGACAACCTCAAGCTCTATTGGACCCGACTCCGGCATGATTGCGGGAAGGCGAACCAGATCGGCCGTGGAACACTCACCGCGGACCTGCGTGGCGAACTGGGGGATTTCGCCATCGGCAATTCAGGCAAATACAATGATCTCGGCCCCTTCGAGTTTTTTCCAGGCCTGATTGATGAGGTGCGGATCAGCGGCATCGCCCGCAAGCCCCACGAGTTCTTTTTCGTGCCGGAGGAAATCCGGAAACTCGCGGAGGAGCAGGACTACTTGAAGCCACCGGAAGTCCCTTCGGCCGATCTGGAGGTCCAGCAGGTTTTTGTCGATGACGTGGCTGTCGATCGCTTGCCCAAGGACGCGCCCTTGTCGCTCGGCCCGGGAACCCGCCGGATGGATTTTGATTTCGGTTTTCCGACAGGGGCCTCGGCCGATCCTCTCGCCGTCAAATGCCGTCTGGAAGGTCTTGATGAGGATTGGCACCCGACCGCCCGCGGCATGACCTTCACCTTCGAAATGCAGGACCAGGCCGGTGCCACGCTGGCCCGTACCACCTTCTCCGCCACCCGCTCCAGTCCGGGTTGGGAAACGGATGTCCTCGACTCACCCATGGTGAGGCGCACCGAGCCTCTCTTCATTCCGGAGGGAACACGCCGCATCCAGGCGATCATGTCCTCCGGGACACCGGACACTACCGGCAGTTGGAAGATCGATGACCTGTGGCTCACCCGTTCCTCGGCCCGCGACGACAACCTCTGGGCCAACGGCGACTTCCGACGTGGCGTGCGGGTCGATCAAATCGGCGGTGTCCCGTCCGGTTGGGAACGCCAGGGAACCGAGCCGGGCGTTGCTCGCGTCGTCCTCGCGGACGACCCGGCGCTCGGCATCCTGGATGCCGGCCAAAACCACTCCGGCCGGTGGACTGGCAGGCAGGACCTTCGCGTGACCCCCGCTCACGGCGGAGAAACCTTCCTCCTGTCCTGGTCGGAATCCTTCAACGTCATCTCGGGCGCTTCCTTGCGTGCCACCTACACCAATGTGCCTCCGGGCAAATACACCTTCCGTGCCATTTCCATCACCGGCAGCGGCACCACCCAACTTGCATTCCCCATCGTCATCCGCCAGCCCTATTGGAAACAACCCTGGTTCATGCCTCTCGTTGCTTCCGCGGCCGTCCTGCTGACCGGATGGGGCTTGTTTCTCAATTACCAGCGCCGCGCCCGCAACCGCATCGCCGCCATCCGTATGGCCAGCGCCGTCGAGCGCGACCGCGCCCGCATCGCTCGCGACATGCATGATGACCTCGGCACCCGCGTCTCGCTCCTGAAGCATGCGGCGTCCGTCGTGCGCGGAACAATCGACCAGGACCCGGAAAGGGCCGGTCACCAGGCCGCCCGCCTCGAGTCCGCCGCCTCCGATCTCGTGCGTGCCATGGATGGTCTCGTCTGGGCCGTGAACCCCTCGAACGATACCTTGGAGCATCTCGCCGGCCACCTTTCGGGCGTCGCCCAGGAGATCTTCCGCGACGCTCCGGTGCGGCTCCGCTTTTCCATTCCCACGGATTTCCCCGCCTACCAGCTCAGCTCGGACTTCCGCCACCACTACTCGCTCGTGGTGAAGGAGGCACTGCACAACATCCTCAAGCATGCCGGGCCTTGCGAGGCTTCCCTCCAGTTGAAACTGGAGGGAAACATGCTCGTCGCCATCGTCACCGACACCGGCGCGGGCTTCGATCCGGCGAACCCGGACGCCGGCAACGGCCTTTCCAACCTCGTCGTCCGGGCCACCGAAATGCGGGGAACCTGTGAAATCGAATCCGCGCCCGGGAAAGGAACCCGCGTCGCATTGCGCTGTCCTTTGCCGAAAGTTCCGCTATTGTCCACATCATGAAAACCGCCACGCTCAAGAAAGTTGTCATCGTCGAGGACGATTCCCTTTTCAGGCAATCGTTCCTCGAGGTTATCTCCACCGCCCCCTCGTGGAAGGTCCTTGGCAGCCACGTCAAGGCGGAGACCGCCCTGGAGGCCATCCCCCGGGAACAACCGGACGCCGTCATCACGGACATCCAGTTGCCGGGCATCTCGGGCATCGAGCTTGTTAGAAAGCTCAAGCCGCTCTGCCCCCGCACGCAGTTCCTCGTCGTCACCGTGTTCGAAGACGCGGACAAGGTGTTCGAGGCGCTCTCCGCCGGGGCCTCCGGCTATGTGCTCAAGCGTGATGTGCACTCGCGTCTCATCGAGTCCCTCGATGACATCCTCACCGGCGGTGCTCCCATGTCCAGTGCCATTGCCCGCAAGGTGATCCAGCATTTCCAGGCACCTTCGCCCGAACCCGGCGTGGAATTCAATCTCACCCAGCGTGAAATGGAAACGCTCGACCTGCTGGTGAAGGGTTACTTCTACAAGGAGATCGCCACCGAACTCGGCATCTGCATCGACACCGTCGCCTTCCACCTTGGCAACATCTACAAGAAGCTCCACGTGCGCACCCGCAGCGAGGCCATCCTGAAGTATGTCGGCCGCGGTTCCAACTGAACGGATGGAGCGGAACCTGCTTGAAATCCGTCGGATCAATGATTCCCCGGAGCCTTCCGTTGCCGAACCAAAATTTCCGGATTTTTGTTACTCTGGATGTGGCTCACCGCGAGCCTGTTGTACGGATACTCCATAAATCGGGAGGTTTCCGAACCGCGCTTCATCCGCT
Source organism: uncultured Verrucomicrobiales bacterium (assembly GCA_964247045.1). Lineage (GTDB taxonomy): Bacteria > Verrucomicrobiota > Verrucomicrobiia > Verrucomicrobiales > Akkermansiaceae > Luteolibacter. Next base: position 7,601 of record CAXTTX010000001.1, read on the forward strand.
AGGCATGTCGCATCCATCCATGCAATGCGGATGGGCTGGCACGCATGAAGGATCCGGTAATGTTTTTGGAAGGTGGCACGGAGTGGGGTTCATCCGCCCCGTGCCACGGGATTCGCGAGGGCGGCGTGAACCGGCGGCGGACGTCCCGTGGGAAAATACGTGTGGTTAGATTGGAGTTGGAAGCCGATTCATCACGGTTCCGCGCGGTGATCGGGAGGATCGTCCGCGAGTTCGGTTGGGTGACCAGCGACGAAACCGCCGCGGGAGCCAATGCCGTTGCCGGCGTCATCCGCGTGGGCGATGGCGATGCCGGCACGTCTTCCCCCGTCGTGCAATTGCTCGGGCTGGATGCCACCGGTGAAGAGACGAGCGGGAGTGTCGCCACGGTTTTCCCCGATCCAGGCCCTTGTGCCGAACTCGCCGCGAACCATCTCCTTTCGCTCGGCGTGGGCAACCTCGCCTTGTTCCATCGCGGGACCACCGGGGACAACGTGTTCCGCAGGTCATTCGTGGATTGCTGCCGCATCGCTGGCAAGGAACCGTTGATGGTCGGCGTGGACCGGGAAAATCCGGCGGCGGTCCGCGGACATTTGGCCGCGCTGGAGACTCCCTGCGCCATCATGGCGGACGACGACCTCCTCGCCGCTGAAATCATTTCGACCGCCCTGGACATGGGCATGCGGGTGCCCGGGGATATCGCCGTCCTTGGCACCGGCGGCTTTGCCACCCCTGACCATGCCGCGATTCCCCCTCTCACCATTATCGACCTTAATCTGGAACGCCTCGGCTACGCGGCGGCCCTTCTCCTGGACCGTGCCATGCGCGGCGAGACCAGCCTGCCAGCGCGGACCCGCGTCGCTCCGAAGGGAATTGTCGAGCGCGGCTCCACCGCCACCTATGCCTGCGGGAATCCCGGCATCAGCCGTGCCATTGTGAAGATCCGCACGCAGTACCGCCGGCCCCTCAGGGTCGCCCTGCTTGCCCGCGAGTGCGGCATGTCTGTTAGAAACCTCTACCGCCAGTATCGCCAGATCACCGGCAACACCATCGGCCAGGATATCCTCGCCCGCCGCATGGAGGCCGCCGCGAACCTGCTTCGCGACGAACGTCTGAAACTTCATGTCATCGCCGTTGAGACCGGTCTTGGCAATGCCCGGAATCTATGCCGCCTGTTCAAGGATTACTACGGCAAGACCCCCGGCCAATGGCGCGCCGCCACCAAGGTGGAAGCCACTCCTCACGAAGTGTAAAAGGTCGGGACATCTTCCCGCCCGACTTCTGCTAGAGGAAGAGGCCCGTTTCCGCTTGCGCCATTGGGCCGAATGGAAGCGGAGCGGACACGGAGGGCGAAGTTGAAAACCTGGGCAGCCCTCAAACGCCTTCGTCCGGTCCGCTTCGCCACGCGGTTCTTCCTCATGTCTCCGGCCTCTTGTTTCTCACCTCTGCTCTTTTGGCATGATCCGGGAACCGTTCGCCCCGGGGTTGGACTTCATCATGCTATGGCCAGTGACGCGGGGTTTTCCAGCATATCCCTGATCTAACAGAGGATGGCCGTCCATCCCGTTTTGATTCCCAGCCATCCGATCATCCCATCAATTCCAATGAAATCCCGCCACCTCCTCCATCTGCCGAAAAACCTCATCGTTTGCCTCGGGCCACTCATCGTATCCGGTTCCGCCTGTGCGGCGATCGTCAACTCCAATGAGGCGCTCCTCACCGGTTCCACCTCCGTGCCGGCCTTTACCTTGCCCACGGGTGCCAATCTGCTGGGCGGGGCCGCGACCGTGCCGTCTGCCCCCAACACTCACGAGGGCACTTCGGCCTCTTGGACGACCTTGACCAACAACACCTTGGGAACAGCCGGTGACAAGACTGCCTCCTGCTCTCCCAACAATGCCACCAACGTCGTCTTCGCCCTGGACATCTCGGTGAATACCAAGGGCTACACCATCACCCAGTTCGATGCCTACGGTGCATGGCCGGACTCGGGCCGGGACAACCTGAACTTCACCTTGGAATATTCAACGGTCACCGCTCCCACCACCTTCCTTCCAATCGCCACGATCGCCAACGCCACGCCGAATCCCGGAAACAACTCCACCCACACCCGGCTTACCGAGGACAGCACCGGCATCCTCGCCACCGGCGTCCATTCCCTCCGCATGAGTTTCGCCGGGCAGGAAAATACCTGGGTCGGCTACCGCGAGTTCATCGCCCTTGGCACCGCCGTGCCACTCGTGGATCCTCTCACTTGGACGGGCAACAGCGGCACCGCCGGGAACGCGAGTTGGGTCACCACCGCGGACAACAACTGGAAACTCACCACCGGCGGCACTCCCGCCAATTACAACCCGCTCGCGGGCATCACCTTCGACACCACCGGCATCCACCGCAACATCAGTGTGCCCACGGCCCTCAGCGCGGCCTCCATCTCCTTCACCAACAGCGCCGCCTCCAACTACACCTTCAGCGGCCAGTTGGTCACCTCCAGCAACTCCATCATTTCGTCCGGCGCGGGCAGCGCGACTTTCACCAATCCCATGAAGGCCACCACGGGAGTCTCCTTGGCGGGTGCGGGATCGCTGGTCTTCAACGGTCCTCTTGATTCCGTGTTCGGGCTCGCGGTCACCGGCACGGGAAGCATCAGCCTCAACACGGCGAACCCCGATCTGAAGGGGAATCTCGCCGTATCCAACGGCACCTTGAATGTCGCCGATGACCTTGCGACGGAACTCGCCACCCTGGCCATGTCCGGTGGCACCACGCGTTTCACCACATCCTCCCCGATTGTGGCCAGCCTTTCCGGCACCGGCGGGACCATTGTTCTTGGCAAACCGGTCACTCCCGTGGCCACCAACCTGCTGGTGGGTGATAACAACGGCACCGTGACCACCTTCGCGGGCAATATCTCCAATGCCGCGGGAGACGTCGGCAGCTTCAACAAGGTTGGCAACAGCACCCTCACCCTCTCCGGGGACAACACCTACACCGGTGTGACGGCCGTCGATTCGGGCATGCTGGTCTTCGGCCAGCGGCTCGGCCTTTACCATGGCACCACCGCTTCGTGGAGCGCTTCCAATATCCTCGTGGCTCCAGGCGCGACCTTGGGTTTCAAGGTGGGCAGCGCGGGTGAATTTACCGACGCGGATCTCACCGCCTTGCCCCTCGGCGGTTTCGGATCCAACTCGCTGTTGAATATCGAGGCGACCGCCGCCTTCTCCCTCACCCGGGCTGTTTCGGGAGACATTTCATTCCTCAAGACCGGCCTCGGCAACCTGACCCTGGCAGGCGCGAATGCCTATACCGGCGTCACCACCGTGCTTTCCGGTGCCCTCACCGCCGCCAACCCCGCCGGCATTTCGCTCCCGGGCAACGTGTTGTTGGGAAATCAAAGCGCGGATGTCATGCTGAACATGGCGGGAAACAACCAGTTCTCCCCGTCCTCTGTCATTACCTTTGGCAACGGTAACACGGTGACCAATGCCAAGCTCCAGCTGCGCGGAACCAGCCAGACCGTCGCGGGCCTCGACAGCTCTCCCGGCACCCGCTTGTCGATCCTCCAGAATGACGAGATCGGCACCGTCGGCTACACCAGCAATCCCGGGCCGGCTTCCCTCACCATCAACACTCCGTCAGGGGCGACCCACACCTTCGCCGGAATCATCCGCAATCAGGATGGAGGCGCGCTTACCATCATCAAGAACGGACCGGGAAGACAGGATTTCGGCAGTAGCACTGCCTCCGGCTCCAACTTCGGCGGGCTCACGATCAATGAAGGCGATGTCACGCTGAACATGAACAACAATTGGGTGGCGCCCGCCACACTTGCCCCTGGCATCACGCTGACCCTGGACGGTGCTTTCAACCACTTCGGCTCGGTCTATGGCGCGGGAGGCAAGGTGGTGAAAAACGGAACCGGCAACGTGATCATGATCAACAACACCGGATACGCGAATGCCAACACCTATTCGGGAGGCACGACCATCAACGCGGGAACCCTTACCTTTTACTCGGACTCGTTCTCAGGTGGCGACGGCACCGGCCCCGGGCAGTATTGCACCGCGGGATTGATGGATCCCTCCAACGTCATCACCGTGAAAAACGGCGGGACCATGAAATTCGCGCAGTATCTGGCACTCGGCGATCCCACCATGCTGCCGCAATACGCCAGCAGCGTGAAAGTCGAGGAAGGCGGCACGTTGTCCGGCACGGACAGCGAGAGCATCGCTTTCATCGCGAACGTCACCTTGGACGGCGGCGCGATCGAGATCGGCAACGGCAAGGGCTACTACAATACGAACATCGCGCTGGTTGGCACGCTCGTCGTTGGCGGCGTCAGCACGGTTCCCGCCGCGATTTTCACCACCGGCACCGGAGCATTCGCGAATATCTCGCTCGGCTCCACGAGCCTTCAGGGCGTCACCTTCCAGGTGGCGGACGTCACAGGCAGCGGTGCGGCCGACCTCGTGGTGACCTCGCTGCTGAAGAACCTCGACGGCTTTGTCTGTCCGCTCGTCAAAACCGGGCCAGGGACCATGTCACTGGTGGATGCAAAGGCCTACACCGGTGCCACCACGGTTTCCGAAGGGGTGTTGAGGCTGGACACCGCCTATCTCGCGGACACCTCGGCCATCTCCATTGCCGCCGCAGGCACGCTGGAGCTTAACTTCGCGGAAAGCGATACTGTCGATACCCTCACGCTGGCCGGAACCCAGGTGGCGGCGGGAGTCTATGGCTCGCTGGCAAACGGGACGCCCGGCGTCATCAAGACTGCCCGCATCACCGGGTCCGGGACACTCACCGTCACCACCGGGCCTGTTGTCTCGGACCCCTATGTCGCCTGGGCATCGGTCATTCCCGTCGAGGCGGATCGCGACCGCACGGATGATCCCGATCACGACGGATTCACGAACCTCCAGGAATACCTCTTCGGGACCTCTCCCGTGGGTAGCTCGGGCACCCTCGTCACCACCGCGAGGAATGGATCCAACCTGCTCGTCACCTGGGCACAGCGCAACACCGGCACCTTCCTTGTCCAAGAAAGCCCCAACCTCGTGACTTGGACGACTTCGTTGGTTACCGTTGGCAACTCGGCCGACCAGTCGGGGCTATACTCCGCGGATTACACCCGCAAGGAAGCTACGGTTCCCGTCGGAGCCGGCTCGAAGTTTGCCCGCGTTTTTGCCACCGAGTGATCCTTGAACATCGCTCCGGTGATTCATCCGGCCTCCTCGTGGGAAAGCTCTTTCCCGTGGGGAGGCCGTTTGCTTGCAGGGCTTTCTCGCGGGGCGCATCATTTTTATTGTGATGTAATAAGTTTGAAATGAGCAACTTGCATCGTTACTCCATAAACAAGGAGGTTCACGAAATGCCAAACGTCGGATACTTGGTCCATGCAGCCAAATCCCATTGCCGGGAATGGCCGATGTAAAACCCATTCGAAATCTGGATCACGACGGCGGCCCCCGGGACCATTCCCGCGGAGCCATCTTCATGGTCCGGTTCAAGGACCACCCATCGGTTCCCGGTTCCGGCTTCTATCGAAAAACCCGACCAAAACCCTCCTAACACCGAAAGAACCCATGAAACCCCGCTCCAATAAATTCCTCCCTCGCACGCTCGTCGTGTGCGGTCTCGCCTGCGCCACCGCACAGGGCATCGTCATCAACTTCAACGAGCAAAACCAAGGCAACAACTGGACGCTTCCCACGGGAACCAACCTTTTGTCGACGGCCACCGCCACCCCTGGAACCGCCGCCACCCACGAGGGTTCGTCCGCCAGTTGGGCGACGCTCACCGATGGCCAGGTCGGTCTCGCCGCGGACAAAACCGTGAGCGTCACTCCCAACAACGGCGACTCGGTGACTTTCGCCTTGGATCTCACGTCGGCTCCGACAGGCCACAACATTACCTCCTTCGACTCCTACTGCGCTTGGCCGGACAGCGGCCGCGACAACCAGAACTATACCCTCCAGTATTCCACCGTTGCCGATCCCACGACGTTCATCACCATCGCCACGGTCAACAACGGCTCGGGCAACCCCATCAATTCCACCCACACCAGCATCACGGACACCACAGGTACCATCGCCACGGGGGTCCACTCCATCCGTCTCAACTTCGCCGGCCAGGAAAACACGTGGACCGGTTTCCGCGAGTTCGTCCTGCGTTCTTCGCCCTCCACCATCGTCCACCTCAACGAGTCGAATAACACCCACGTCTGGACCCTGCCTGCCGGAGCCAACCTCCTCAACGGCAACACCGCGACCAATCCCACGACACCTGCCGGTGCTAACCACGGCAATGGCGATGTCACCTCCTCCAGTTGGAACGTGCTCACCAACGGCACGCTGGGCACTGCGGGCAATCAGCTTGAAAGTGCCGCTCCTCTCAACGGGACCTCGGTCACCTTCCCGCTGGATGTCTCCGTGAACGTGAACGGCTACAACCTCTCTTCCTTCGATTCCTATTGCGCCTGGCCCAACTCCGGCCGCGACAACCAGGACTTCGCAATCCGTTACTCCACCGTCGCCAACCCCACGGTCTTCATCCCCTTGGCTGCGGTTGACAACAATACCGGCGGGGACAATTCCACCCATACCCGTCTCACCGCTTCCTCGGGCTTCCTCGCCACCAACGTGGCCGCCGTCCAGTTCTACTTCAACAACCAGGAGAACGGCTACGTCGGCTATCGCGAGTTCATCGCCCTCGGCACCGCCGTCTCCCTTTCTGACCCGCTCACCTGGACGGGCGCCAGCGGCTCCGCCGGCAACGCCACCTGGGTCAATGCGGCGGACAACAACTGGAAGAAGACCTCGGACAACAGCCCGGCGAACTTTAACACGCTCGCCCCGGTGACCTTCGGCACCACTGGCGCGAATCGCAACATCACCCTTTCGTCGGCTCTCACCAGCGCCTCGGTCACCATCGCGAATGACGGTGCTTCCGCCTACACCTTCGGCGGGAACGTCCTCACCATCACGAATGACCTGCTTTCCTCCGGCTCGGGCAACGCGACCTTCGGCAACGACCTTTCCGCCGCCACCGGCATCACGCAATCGGGCTCGGGCAACCTGATCTTCAACGGTGCGATTACCTCCGCCGGCCTCACGCTTTCCGGCGCTGGCGGGATTGCCCTGAATACCTCGAACCCGGGTCTTACCGGCAATCTCTCCGTCAGCAACGGCACACTCACCGTGGCGAACGACTTCGCCGTGGAACTGGGTGCCCTCAGCATGACCGGCGGCACGGCCAGCTTCACGACTTCGGCGCCTCTCGTGTCCAGCCTGTCTGGCTCCGCGGGAACCGTGGTGCTGGGGAAAACCATCGGTTCGGTGAACACCACCCTCACCGTGGGTAATCCCAACCCGGTTACCACCACCACCTTCGCCGGCGGCATCGTGAACGCCTCCGGCGTGGTCGGTAGCCTCACAAAGGCCGCGGACAGCAGCCTCATCCTCACCGGGACTAACAGCTACACCGGCCCCACCAGTGTGGACGGCGGTTCCCTGGAGTTCGGGAAAACACTCTCGCTCTATGGCGGCAACAGCGGTTCCTGGAGCGGCACGAATCTCCTCGTCGCCGACGGTGCGACGCTCGGGTTCAGGGCAGGTGGCGTCGGTGAGTTCTCCGAAGCGGACCTCGGCCTCGTTTCACTCGCGGGCTTCCAGCCCGGTGCGATTCTGGGAGTCAACGCCACCGCGGATCTCACCCTTTCCAAGAACCTCACCCAGACGGGAATGGGCTTCACGAAAAGTGGCTCCGCGATTCTCACGCTCACGGGTAACAACACTTCGGCCGGCCCCTTCAAGGTCAGCAGCGGCGTGCTCAATCTCGCGAGCGCCATTGGCCATTCGGTTTCGGGAAATCTCCAGTTGGGTGATAACACTTCCCATGTGACCTTGAACATGGCCGCGAACGACCAGTTCGCCCCGAACAGCGTCCTCACCATGTCCGCGGGTGCGGGCTTCTTCCAAGGGAAAATGAACCTCCGCGGCACCAGCCAGACCGTCGCCGGTCTGGATAGTGCAGGACAATTCATCTCTCTGATCCAGAACGACGAGATCGGCCAACCTGGCTACACCTCGAATCCCGGTGTCGCCTCGCTCACGATCAACGCCGCCACAGATCACAGCTTCGCTGGCATCATCCGCAATCAGGATGGCGCGGCGGTTTCCCTTACCAAGAACGGACCCGGCACCCAGGAATTGATCAATAACCCGGCGCAGTCCTACAGCTACTCTGGACCTACCGTCATTAACCAAGGCAAGCTCAAGCTCAGCTTCGCCCAAACGGCCTCCGGCTTCGGCTCGGATATCCAGGTGACTGCGGGCGGCTCTTTGGAGTTCCGTTCCACAGCGGGCCTCTTCTACTTCGACCGGGTCGTCTCGGGTGCAGGGCCGGTGCTTGTCACGAGTGTTGCGGGTGCTCCATTCATCCTGCGCAATGGCAAAAATTCCAACTCCGGTGGTATCACGGTCGACGCCGGGTTCCTGGCTCTTGATCCCACCCTCGGGGGCGATACCCTTCCCGGCGCGGGGACGGGTCCGGGACAAAACTGCGTGGCGGGTGCGATGACACCCTCCAATTTGCTCAATGTCATCAATGGAAGCACTCTTTCGCTCGATCATACAGCTGCCTTTGGCCAAGCCACGATGGTGCCCCAGTTCGCATCCTCGGTCCGCATTGGCCAGGGTTCCAAATTGTCGGGTGGTGTCTTCAGTGTGGTGTTCGTGCCTAACCTGACGCTCGACGGCGGTGATGTGGAAGTCCGCAACGGCGAGACGACCGATGGGTTCAATACCAACATCTGCTTGGTGGGCACGGTGGTGGTGGGAGGCTCCAGCAGCACGCCTGCGACCATCTTTACCTCGGGAACAGGTCCCAACGCCAACGTGACGCTCGGTTCCTCCGGCTTGCAGGGAACGACCTTCCAGGTGGCGGACGTATCGGGTGACACGAGTCCGGACCTGCTCATCGCCTCGACCCTCAGGGACGTCCTGGCGCTTCCTTCCCCGCTCACCAAGACAGGTCCCGGAACCCTGTCCCTCACCGCGGCGAATGTCTATACCGGTGCCACTACCGTCACGGAAGGTGAACTCCGCATCGACACTCCTTGTCTGGCGGACACTGCGGGCGTCTCGATTGCCACCGCGGGGGTGTTGAACCTGGTCTTCGAGGAGGGAGACACGGTTGCCACGCTGACCCTCGGCGGCGTGCAAGTCGCCGCCGGCACCTATGGCTCGCCCTTCAATGAGACCCCGGGTATCATCCAGACCCCGCGCATCAAGGGCGACGGTTTGCTGGTTGTCACCAGTGGCCCCGTCGGTGGGGATCCCTACGTCGCTTATGCCTCGGTGATCCCGAATGCCGCGGACCGCGACAAGACGGATGACCCGGACGGCGACGGCTTCACCAACTTGCAGGAATACCTGCTCGGTGCCTCGCCCATCGTCGCCAACGGAACGCTCACCACGGTCGAGAGATCCGGCAACAACCTGATCATCCGCTGGTCCCAGCGGAATTCAGGTGGTGTCTATACCCTGCAAGAGGGAACCACCCTTGCCAACCCGTGGGGCACGAGCGCGGCCGCCATCAACAACGCTGCTGATCAATCGAACCTCTACTCGGTGGATTACACCCGGAAAGAGGCGGTCATCCCGATCGATATCACCCGCAAGTTCGCCCGCGTCCAGGCCGTCACCACGCCTTGATCGGGCTTCAACGCCGGGCCCTATCCGTAGGGCCCGGCGTTTTCCTTTTCCACGTGCTTTTCCTTTCCAGAACTTCAAAAACCCAATGAAGCCTCGCACTCGCCGCTTTTTCCCCAAGGCATTCACCGTCTGCTCCCTTCCTCTGCTCGCCTGCACATCCGCAAGCGCGGCCATCGTCAATACCAACGAGTCCAACGGCACCGCAACCTGGACTTTGCCGTCAGGAACAAATCTCCTCAACGGCGCCACCGCCACCCCGCCTCCCGCCCAACCGGATCACGGCAATACCGACCAGACATCTCCGAGTTGGTCCGTCATCACCAACAACACCGTCGGCGCCTCCGGCAACAAAATGGAAAGTGTTGGTCCCAATAACAACAATACCGTTACTTTCCCTCTCGACGTCTCGGCGAACGTCAACGGCTACAACATCAGCCAGTTTGATTTCTACGCCGCATGGCCGGACTCCGGGCGCGACAACATGGACTTCAAGGTGGAAGTTTCAACTGTCGATGCCCCCCTTGTCTTCACCGAAGTCGCCGTGGTCGCCAACCACACGTCCCCACCGATCCTCTCGACGCATACCCGTCTCACGGAAGATACCACCGGCATCATCGCGACCCGCGTCCACTCGGTGAAGATCACCTTCGGGGTTCCCACCGGTCAGGAAAACGGTTGGTGTGGCTATCGCGAATTCATCGCCCTTGGCACGGCGGCATCCCTTTCGAATGCCCTTACCTGGACCGGCAACAGCGGTTCCGGCGGCAATGCGGACTGGGTGACCACCGCGGACAACAACTGGAAACTCACCACTGGCGGAGGGGCCGCACCCTATGACCCGCTCGCGCCACTGACCTTCGATTCCAACGGCCTCAACCGCAACATCACCCTTCCGTCCCCCGTCACGGCCACCTTGGTCACCTTCACGAACGCGAATACCGCCAACTACACTTTCAGCGGTCAGGATCTCGTGGTGGGAAATTCCGTGGTTTCTTCAGGCTCTGGCAGCGCCACCTTTGCAAACTCGGTTCAGGCCACTGTCGGTGTCTCCCTCTCCGGAGCCGGGTCGCTCGTCTTCAACGGCCCGTTGCAGGCTCCCGGCTTGTCGATCACCGGCGCCGGCAGCGTGAGCCTGAACACCGGCAACTCGCAACTCACCGGCAATATCTCCATCTCCAGCGGAGCGCTCAATGTGGCGGACGACTTCGCCGTGGAGCAGGCCTCGCTCGTCATGACCGGCGGCACCGCCAACTTCACCACCTCCGCGCCCTTGGTCTCGAGTCTGGCGGGAACCGGCGGGTCCATCCTCCTCGGTAAAAATCCCGGAGTCCTGGCTCCCACGCTCACCGTCGGGAGCTTCAATCCCATCGTCTCCAATTTCGGCGGAACGATCACCAACGCCACGGGCGCCGTTGGCAGCCTTGCCAAGGCAGGCACGAGCACCCTTTCACTCTCCGGCGACAACACCTATACAGGGACGACCAGTGTTAACAGCGGCACGCTGGAGTTCTCCCAAAGGCTGGCCCTCTATCACGGCACACCTGCCTCGTGGACCGCTGGCAATCTTCTGGTGGAACCCTTTGCCACCCTCGGCCTCAAGGTCGGCGGGGCGGGGGAATTCACCCCGGCCGACATCGACGCCATCTCGCTCGGCGGGTTCGCCGCGGATGCGGTGCTGGGCATCAATACCTCCGCGGATTTCTCCACCTCCCGCAGTTTCGCCGGCCCGGTCAACATCATCAAAACCGGCTCTGCCACCCTGACTCTAACCGGAGCCAATACCAACAGCGGCGGGATTCGGGTCAACGCGGGTACGATCAATGCCGCCAATCCGACCGGTGCGGCCATTGGCAAAAACATCCGCATGGGAGATGGCAGTGCCGAGGTATTCCTCAATATGGGTGCCAGCAACCAATTTGGCCCCGATTCCGTCATCATCATGGATAATCCCGGTGGAACGCGGAATTCGAAGATGAACCTCCGCGGCACGAACCAGACGGTTGCCGGCCTGGAAAGTCCTGTTTCCAGCCCGGTCTCCTTGATTCAAAATGATGAGATCGGCCAACCGGGCTACACCACCCCGCCGGCGGTGGCGTCCATCACCATCAATGCGGCCTCGGACCATGTCTTTTCCGGCCTGATCCGCAACGGGAACGGTGATGCCGTCTCACTCGTGAAAAACGGTCCCGGCACCCAGGAGTTCGCCAACATCGCCGCCGAGAGCTACTCCTATTCCGGTCCCACCTCGCTTAACGAAGGCCGCCTCCGCTTGAATTTCAATTCCGCCCGGCCCACCGGCTGGGGTTCCAACATCACCATCGCCGCCGGCGCGACCTTGGAATTGAGGTCGGATCCGGTGGCCAGCAACTGGAATATTTTCAAGACGATTGCAGGTGCTGGACGGGTCGTGAAAACCGGCGCGGGAATGATCAGCATCGCAAATACCACCTTGGAGACGGGTGGCCTGGTGAATGGCAGCACCTACAGCGGTGGAACCGTCATCGAGCAGGGAATCGTCAAATTCTACAGCGACGGCCCCAGCACGGGCGCGGGAACC
>CAXTTX010000001.1:19880-33143 GCA_964247045.1 uncultured Verrucomicrobiales bacterium
GCCACGGGCGGTATCGGCGGAACCGCCGGTCTGGGTAACTCCAGTGTGTTGCCCGGGTTTGCACCGAGCATCTTCGTCGAACCGACGGGTCGCTTCTGGGGAGGGGATGGCACCAACCTCGGATTCGTTGCCAACCTGCATCTCGACGGCGCGAAAATCGAGGTCACCAACGGCAACAATCAGGGAGGGTTTGGTTCCAACATTGCCTTGGTCGGAACACTCACGGTCGGAGGTGTGAGTACCACCGCATCTTCGATTTTCACCTCCGGTTCCGGTGTCAATGCCAACATCTCCTTGGGCTCCGCCGGCCTCCCGGGCACGATCTTCCAGGTCGCGAATGTCACGAACAACAGTTCCGTGGATCTCACGGTATCCTCTGCGGTCCGCAACGTCGGCGCCGCCGCCTCCCCTCTTACCAAAACGGGGCTCGGGACCATGTTCCTCCAAGGAGCCAAGTCCTATACCGGCACGACCCGCGTCTCGGGGGGCGAACTTCGCCTCGATACCAGTTACCTGGCGAATACCGCCCCGGTCATCATCGACACCGGAGCCTTCCTGAACCTCCTTTTCGGCGGAACAGACGTCATCGACTCCCTCACCCTTGACGGGGTGCAGGTCAATGCAGGTCTCTACGGCTCCCTTGCCAACTCCACGGCTGGAATCAACCACACCGCCCGGATCAAGGGCGACGGAATCCTTTCCGTCACCAACGGGCCGGTTGCCGATCCGTATGCCGCGTGGGCTGCCGTGATCCCCAATGCGGCGGACCGCGACAAGACGGATGACCCGGATGGCGACGGCTTCACCAACTTGCAGGAATACCTGCTCGGTGGTTCGCCCATCGTTTCCACCGGAACACTTACCACGGTTGAGAGATCCGGTAACAACCTCATCGTCCGCTGGGCCCAGCGCAACAGTGGCGGCGTCTATACCCTCCAGGAGGGAACGACGCTTGCCAATCCATGGGCCACCAGTGCCGCAACTATCAGCAACGCCGCCGATCAATCGAACCTCTACTCGGTGGATTACACCCGGAAAGAGGCGACCATCCCGATCGACGTCACCCGCAAATTCGCCCGCGTCCAGGCGGTGACCACTCCATGACTTCGTGGGTTTGAACATGGGGTATCCAACGCCTGACAATTGCGACTCCCGGGGACTGGAAACGGTCCCCGGGAGTTCTTTCCGTTTCACCTTGTCATTTTCCGGGAATGTTTCCCACCCGATATCCCGTTTGCTTTTCTAGCCAGTCGACCAATTTTCTTCTCCCGTGTTCCCGCGCGCCATCACCCTCGCCACCATCCTGTTTCCGCCTCTTGCCCTCGCGGACGCCGTTGTCACCTTCAATGAGCTGAACTACAACCCGCCCGTTTCCCAGGACAACGAATGGGTGGAACTCCACAACCAGATGTCCGTGAACGTGGACATCAGCGGCTGGCAGATCGCCGATGGTATCACCTACACTTTCCCCAATCCGACGATCATCCCCGCCGGTGGCCGCATCGTTGTGGCAAAGAATCCCGCCAATCCCGCTCTTACAGGGCTGCCACTCCTGCGTGGGCCGTTCTCCGGCAACTTGTCCAACGGTGGCGAGACCCTCGAACTCCTCAGCAAATCCGGCCGCCTCATGGATCAGGTGGAATACTCGGACCGTGGCGATTGGCCGCTTGCTCCGGATGGCGTGGGGGCGACCCTCGCCAAGAAGATACCCGGTTCGGATTCGGAGAATCCCGCGAGTTGGACGGCCAGCCGCCTGTCCGGCGGAACGCCCGGCGTGGCGAATTTCCCGCCTCCTGCTGCTGCCGTCCAGCACCAGTTCGTCGCCGACAACGCGACCTGGAAGTATAACGACAGCAACCTTTCGCCCGCCACCGGCTGGACCGGGATCTCTTACGACGACGCTGGCTGGCCCGTCGGATTGCCTGCCTTCGGCACCACCGGCACTCCGCCTGTCCTCACGGTTACCTCCAGCCTCGTGGCCCGCTACCGCGCCGGTGCCGTCACCGGGGTTTCCAATGGTTCGACCTTCAACCAATGGGCGGACACCGCCACCGGCGACGGGGTTTCGCAGAATGCCACGGCCGGGGGGAATCCCACCTTCCGGACCGCCGCCACGCCCGGCGGCGAACCGGTGGTCCGTTTCGACGGTAACGATGAATTCCGCGCCGCGCTTCCACCCGGCATTTCCGCTTCTTCCGGCTTCGTCTACTTCGTCGTTTGCAAGGCGAACTCCGTTCCTAACAGCGGTGGCATCACCGATGGCAGTGGCGACTACATCTTCGACCGGGATGCCACCGCCTCGGACCCGCCGCTCATCTCGCTCAAGGCGGTCAACGGCCGCTATGGCTTCCAGAAACGGGACGATGGCAATACCAATCTCGGTGGCCCCGTTTCCAGCACGCCGATTTCCACCTCCCAGTTCCAGATCGTCGCCACCCGCCGCAATCCCGCGGCATCGCGCTATGAAATCTGGGTGGATGGCGTCATGGAAGCCACCGCCGCCGAGGAGGGCGACAATATTTCCCCCCAACCCATCGTCATTGGCCGCCATGCGGTTTCCGTCGACCAAGGCTTTGACGGAGATATCGCCGAACTGCTGGTCTACAAGAGCGGCCTCACCGACACCGAGTTCCAGGCCGTCGGCGCCTATCTCGAAGCCCGCTACGGCCTCGCCACCGCTTTCCCGAACACCGCCGTCGCGACCCCGCTGGCTCCCAGCACCACCACCAGTTATTTCCGCAAGACCTTTTCCTTTGCTGGCGATCCCGCCCGCACCGAGCTCCGGCTGGACGGCAACGTGGCCGATGGCGCGGTGTTCTATCTGAACGGCCAGGAGATCAAGCGCCTGAATATGCCCGGCGGGCCGGTGGGCCACTCCACCCCCGCCACCGCGGACGTGCCACAGCCGGTCGCCACCGGTTATGTCACGGTTCCTTCCACCGCGCTCGTCACGGGGAACAACGTGCTGGCGGTGTCGCTCCACAAGGCGGCGGGTAACAGCAGTTCCTTTTTCACCGCAAGTCTGGCCGGGACGGAGCAACCGCCGGATACCACGCAGTTGCAGTCGCTCCAGATCCACGAAATCGCCGCTGTTTCCGATCCCGCGTTCTTCATCGAGCTCCGCAACAACGGCGCGGCGGCGGTGTCCACTTCCGGTTACACGCTCTCCATCGCCGGGGGTGCCAGCGCGGCGCTTCCGGTCACCTCCGTCCCGGCAGGCGGGTTCGTCAGTTATACCAAGGCCCAACTCGGTCTGAATCCCGTTGCGGACGACAAGATCCTCCTAACTACACCTTCCCTGCTGACCGCCGATGTCCAGCTGGTGGCCACCACCCGTGGTGGCCGCAACGCCGCGTTTCCGGGCCGCTGGCTGCACCCTTCCGTCACCACGCCCGGGGCGGAAAACCAGTTCACATTGAACACGGACGTCGTCATCAACGAGATCTGTTACAAGGCCCCGGAGCTGCCCGCCATCCCCGGCACTCCCGCCGTGGTCACGGGAAGCCAGATCCTGGCCTACAACTCGCAGTGGCGTTACAATCCCACCGGCACCGGACTCGCCGCCGGCTGGGCCTCCACCGCTCATGCGGGCGGTACCGGCGGCTGGCTCGCCGCGGCACCCGGAACCTTTTCCTATCCGAATCCCTACGCCGGTCTCCCGCTCGGGCCAGCCACCACCCTCACCAGTCCCTCCGGGAAGGTGACCTACTACTTCGAAACGGACTTCTCCCTCAGCGCCCAGAACGCTGCCAACCTCGAATCCCTCACCATCTCCCATCTCATTGATGACGGTGGCATCATCTATCTGAATGGCGTCGAGATCACCCGCTACAATCTCCCGGACGGGGAAATCACCTCAACCACCACGGCCACCCAACGCGGCACGCCCTCTATCGTCGGACCGGTCACCTTCGCCGTGCCCGCCGGCACCGCGCTTTCCGGAACCAACCGCATCTCCGTCGAGGTCCACCAGAGTTCCAACTCCAGCAGCGACGCGGTCTTCGCGCTCCAGGCGACTGCGAACATCGTCACCACTCCAGCTATTCCGGATGTGCCTGCCATGGCCTCGACTCAGCAGTGGATCGAGTTGAAAAATCGCGGCGCTTCCACCGTGGACCTCGCCGGTTGGAAATTTGCCTCCGGTATCACCTACACCTTTCCTCCGGGCACCACCCTCGCTCCCGGCGCTTACCGCGTCATCACCCGCGATGGTGTCACGCCGCCGGCCTCACCCGGTCTCGGCGTGCTCGGCCCATGGTCGGGAAGCCTCTCTGGCAGCGGCGAAAAGGTTGCCCTTGTCGACACCTCCGACAATCCCGTGGATGAGGTTTCTTATGTCGACGGCGGGCGCTGGCCCGATGTCGCGGACGGCGGCGGCAGTACGCTCGAACTTCGTGACGCCCGTTCGGACAATTCCCTCGCGGAATCATGGGCCGCCAGCGACGAAACGAACCGCCGCTCATGGGAAACCTTCACCTACGAGGCCGTGTCTACCCCCAGTTCCGTCGGCCCGGACGGCCAGTGGCGTGAATTCATCTTCGGCCTGCTGGACACAGGTGAGGTCCTTCTCGATGACATCACCGTCATGGAAAATCCCGCTTCCACGAACGTCGCGATGATCTCTAACGGCAACTTCGAGTCCGGCTCCACCGGCTGGCGTTTCCTCGGCAACCATGCCGATGCCACGATCATCACGGACCCCGCCAACGCCTCCAACCACGTCCTGCGCCTGCGTGCCAGCGGTGCCACCGAGCACATGCACAACCATGTGGAAACCACCCTGGCCAGCGGTCGCCAGGTGGTGGATGGCCGTACCTATCGAATCTCCTTCAAAGCACGCTGGATCAGCGGGACGAACAAGCTCAATACCCGCCTGTATTTCAATCGCCTGGCGAAAACCACCCTCCTCGCCCGGAACCAATTGCTTGGCACCCCCGGTGCCGCCAACACCCGCGCCGTGGCGAACACCGGCCCCGGCTTTTATACCTTCAGCCATTCTCCCGCGGTGCCGCAACCAGGCGAATCCGTGAAAATCACGGCCAAGGTCGCCGACCCGGATGGCATCAGTTCCCTCTCTCTCTTCTATTCCCTATCGGGAGCCCCATTCACCAGTGTCCCCATGACGGACACCGGAGATGGTGCCACCTTCACCGCGAGCATTCCCGGGCAATCCGCGGCCTTGGTCACGCGTTTCTATGTCGCCGCCACGGATGCGGCCGCCATTCCCGCCACGGCCTTTTTCCCGGCGGAAGGTCCGGACGGCCACGCCCTCTATCAGGTGAACGAGGGGCTGGCGGCTACCAACGGTCTCAATAATCTTCGGATCGTCATGGACCCGGTGGACAAGGCCTTGCTTTACAGGACAAACAACCTCATGAGCAACGGCCGCATCGGCTGCACCGTCATCTATAACGAGAGCGAGGTTTATTATAACGCCGGCGTCCGTCTCAAGAGCAGCCAGCGTGGCCGCCAGAATTCCGCCCGCGTCGGCTTCAACCTCTCCTTCAATGACGACCAGTTGTTCCGCGGCGCCCTTTCGACCGTGGCCATCGACCGTTCCGAAGGCCAGATCACCGGCGCGCAGGAAATCCTGTATGACCACATGATGTACGCCAGCGGTGGCGTTCCCGGGGAGTTCAATGACCTCTGCAAGGTGGTCGCGCCGGATCCCGCCCACACCCTCCAGCTCGCCCGCTTCGGCTCCGACTTCCTCGACACCCAATTCGAAAACGGGGCCGACGGCACGGTCTACGAATACGAACTCGTCTACTATCCGACCACCACCGACGCGAATGGCTACAAGGTACCCTTCCCGGACAACGTGATCGGCAAGGACATCACCAGCATGGGTGATGACAAGGAAGCCTATCGCTGGACCTACCTGACCAAAAACAGCGAGGACAAGGACGACTACTCGAAGGTCATTGCCATGGCGAAGCTCTTCGACACCAGCGGCGCTGCCTTCGATGCCGCCGTGAATGACGTGCTCGACGTCGACCAGTGGCTCCGCGCCACTGCCTATTCCTGCGCCAGCGGGGCGGGGGACTCGTTCTTCGCGAATGCCAATCACAACGGCCAGTTCTACGCCCGTCCCTCGGACGGCCGGATGCTCTATTTTCCCCACGACATGGACTTCGCCTATGACGTGAACATGGGCATCTTCACCAATTCGGAACTTCAGAAGCTGGTGGCGGATCCCGTCCGCGAGCAGCGCGGCGAGCGCGCGCGCGAGCGGCTCTACCTCGGCCACCTCTATAACATCTGCCACACCGTCTTCAACCAGTCGTACATGTCCACCTGGACCACGCACTACGGCTCCCTGTTGCCTAACGAGAACTTCACCGGCCATCTCTCGTACATCAACCAGCGGTCCAATTTCATCCTCGGCCAGATCAATGCCAGCGTCGCTCCGGTGACCTTCGCCATCACCACCAACAACGGTGCCAACTTCTCCACCACGGGCAGCCCGGTCACGCTGGCCGGCCAAGGCTGGGTCGATGTGAGGAACATCCGCATCGCCGGTTCCACCGTGCCCCTTGCCGTCACCTGGACCTCCTCGAACACATGGCAACTCTCCGTTCCCTTGAATCCCGGTGTGAATGTCATCAACCTGGAGGCTGTCGATCACGAGGGCACCGTGGTCGGTGCCGACAGCGTCACCATCACCAACAACGGCAACGTCCAGTTGCCGGGACCGGACAACCTGGTGGTCTCGGAAATCTACTACAACCCGCTCGTGGCGAATGACACCAGCGAGTATCTGGAGCTTCAGAACATCTCGTCGTCGATCATCGATCTGAGCGGCCTCTCCTTCACGGGCATCACCTTCACCTTCGTCAATGGAGCGACTCTCTCTCCCGGCGCGCGCGTCGTCGTGATCAAGGATCTGGCGGCATTTGAAGCGGAGTTCGGCACTGGCAGGCCCGTTGCCGCGGGATTGTTCACCGGCGCGCTCGACAATGCGGGCGAAACCATCGCCATGAAACTGGCCAATGGCGATATCTTCCGGACTTTTGAATACAGCGACGATCCGCCCTGGCCGCTCCTGCCGGACACCGCCGGTTACTCGCTTGTCCTCATCGACCCATTCTCCAATCCGGATCTCTCCAATCCCCTCAACTGGCGCGCGAGCGCCACTCCCGGTGGCTCTCCCGGCACCAGTGACGTCCTGGGATATGCCGCTTGGAAAGCGGAAAACGGCAACCTCGGTGACAACATCGATTCCGATGGGGATGGCTATTCGAACTATGCCGAATATGTGCTTGGCGGGAACCCCCAGGTGCCGGATTCTTCCATCGCCCCCGTGTTTGTCCGGGAAGCCGCCGGCACGCTGCTTCTCACCATCAACCGCCGCGCGGACATCGGTGCCGCGAATCTCCACCCCCGCGAATCGACCGACCTGCTGTCGTGGCAAGCCGCGACCGGTGCCCTGCTGATCTCCAACGACCGCCTGCCGGGCACGCCGCCGGTGGACCGCCTCCAGTTCCGTTTCACCCCGCCGCCGGAGGTTCCGTCCTACTTCATCCGCTTCGGCCTCCATTGATTCCAATTTCCCACCCCTGATTCTATGAACCGTCCCACCCTTTCGTTGCCCCGCTTCACCGCCACGGCCTCCGCCTGGCTGTTTCGCGGCTCGCTGCTTGTCCTCGCCACGGCGGCCCATGCCGCGGTTTCGACGACCAATCTCCGTTGCGAGTATCTGACGGAACCGCGCGGGATCGATACCGTCGAACCCCGTCTCTCCTGGGTGGTCGAGTCGCTCGACCGTGGTGAAAAACAAACCGCCTGGCAGCTTCTGGTGGCCTCGTCGCCATCGCTTCTCGCCCAGGACGAGGGTGACCTGTGGGACAGCGGGAAAGTCGCGGGAGACCAGACCTACGGCATCTCCTACAAGGGCCTGAAGCTGCCCTCGCGGAGCCAGTGTTTCTGGAAAGTCCGTTCCTGGGGCAAGGCCGGCGAACCGTCCGAATGGAGCAAGATCGCGAGCTGGACGATCGGCCTTATCGAGCCTTCCGACTGGAGCGCGAAATGGGTCGATGCCAGTCCCCGCCAGAAGCCTTCCACGAATCATCTCACGCCCGTCATCACCGCCGCGGCCTATGAAGCGGTCGATGGCGCCGGCTCGCTCGATGTCACCACCAAGCTCAAGTCGCTTTCCGCCCAGTCCACCTTCGCGGTGGATGTCCTCAACGAAACCTTCGGCAAGGACCCGGCCTACAACCACCCGAAGCACCTCCGCGTGGACTATCAGATCGGCGGTACGAAGACCTCCAGGTTGTTTCCGGAGAAATCCACGCTCCATTTTCCCGGCGATCTGCCGGAGCCACCGCAGATCACCCGCGCCACTTACGAGGCCAATGACGGCAATGGCTCGCGCGATGTCACCCGCAACCTTGCCGACCGCGCGGAGAACGGCCAGTTCGCGCTGAAGGTGGACAACCCGACGCTCGGCGATGACCCGGCCCCGCAGCGTTTGAAGAAGCTCCGCATCGAGTATGTCTCGAATGGCGAACCGGGCGTGAAGATGATCGCGGAGAACGCCACCTTCAACTTCCCCACGGATCTGTTGCAGGCCGGGTCCATCCCCTACCTGCGCCGCTCGTTCGAGGTGGCCAAGCCGGTGGCAAGGGCGACCGTCTATGCCACGGCCCTCGGGATTTATGAAATGCGCCTCAACGGCCAGCAGGTCGGTGACCATTTTCTTGCTCCCGAGTGGACGGACTTCGCCAAGCGCGTCCGCTATCAGGAATACGATGTCACCGCGCAGATCCTGGCGGGGAAGAATGTTCTCGGAGCCCAGGTGGCCAATGGCTGGTATTCCGGCCACATCGGCAACGGCGGCTTCCAATACTGGGGCAAGAGCCCGGCGCTCTTCGCCCAGCTTGAGATCACCTACAAAGACGGCACCACCGAGCGGATTGTCACCGATGAGAAGTGGAAGACCGGCCAGGGCGCCCTCCGCGCCACCGACTTCATGCTGGGTGAGGAATATGACTCCCGCAAGGAACTCGCGGGTTGGGACCGGCCCGGTTTCGATGATGCCTCCTGGCTGCCGGTCATCACCCGTGCGGAGATCCCCCGCGAGATCAACGGGCAGGTCATGGAACCCGTCCGCAAGGTGATGGAACTCCAGCCGTAGACGATCACCGAGCCCGCTCGCGGCAAGTGGACCTTCGACCTCGGCCAGAACATGGTCGGCGTCGTGCGCCTGAAAGTCACGGCCCCCGCGGGAACCCGGGTCATGATCCGCCACGCGGAGATGCTCAACCCGGATGGCACGGTCTATACCGACAACCTCCGCGGTGCTCCCTCGGTGGATTTCTACACCTGCAAGGGCGGGGGAGAGGAAGTCTGGCAACCGAAGTTCACCTTCCATGGCTTCCGCTATGTCGAGGTCACCGGTCTTCCGGGCAAGCCCGCGAAGGAACTCATCACGGGCATCGTCATCTCTTCGGACACCCCGCGCACGGGCGAGTTCACCTGCTCGGATGGCCAGGTGAACCAGCTCCAGTCGAACATCGTGTGGGGCCAGCGTGGCAACTACATCAGCGTTCCCACCGACTGCCCGCAACGCGACGAACGCCTCGGCTGGATGGGCGACGCGCAGGTGTTTGTCAAAACCGCCACTTACAATTCGGACATCGCCGCCTTCTTCAGCAAGTGGCTCGTGGATGTGACGGACAGCCAGGATGCGGACGGCCGCTTCCATGATGTCGCGCCCTTCGCCGGTCCTTCCAAAGGCACTCCCGCGTGGGGAGATGCCGGGGTGATCTGCCCGTGGACGATCTATCAGGCCTATGGCGATCTCCGCCTGCTGGAGCGCCAGTATCCTTCCATGACCCGGTGGCTGGATTTCTGCCGGAGCCAGAGCGCCTATTCCATCCGCACCGGCAACCGCGGCAGCGACTATGGTGACTGGCTCTCCATCGGCGCGGACACCGACAAGGAACTCATCGGCACCGCCTACTTTGCCTATTCCACCAGCCTGGTGGCGAAAGCGGCGGCGGCCCTGGGCAAGACCTTGGATGCGGAGAAGTATGAAAAGGAATTCCAGGCGATCCGCCGGGCCTTCATCGAGAAATATGTCACCCCGGATGGCCACGTCACGGGCAACACCCAGTGCGCCTACCTCATGGCCCTCCGCTTCGACCTGCTTCCTCCCGCACTCCGCGCGAATGCCGCGAATTACCTGGAACAGGACATCATCGACAAGGGTTACCACCTTTCCACGGGCTTCGTCGGTGTCAGCTACCTGCTGCCGGAACTGACCAAGGCAGGCAAGGTGGACACCGCCTATCGCCTGTTGCTTCAGGACACTTTCCCTTCCTGGCTCTTCTCCGTGAAAATGGGTGCCACCACCATTTGGGAGCGCTGGGACGGCTGGACTCCTGACAAGGGATTCCAGAATGTCATCATGAACTCCTTCAACCACTACTCGCTCGGCTCCTGCGGCGAATGGCTTTATGATACCGTCGCCGGCATTGGCATGGCCCCGGGCAAGCCCGCCTTCAAGGAGGTCATCATCCGTCCCGTTCCCGGGACGAAGCTGTCCGAGGCCAGCGGCAGTTTCCGCTCCATCTACGGCCAGATCTCCAGTGCTTGGAGTTCCGCCGACGGCACCTTCACCCTCACCACCACCATTCCGGCCAACACCACCGCCACCGTTTACGTCCCCGCGAAGGATGCCAACAGCGTTATGGAGTCCGGCAAGCCCCTCGCCGGGGCGGAAGGGGTGAAGTTCCTGCATATGGAAAACGGGGCCGCCGTCCTCGCCGTGGAATCCGGCCGCTATCAGTTCACCTCCAATGGCGGCATGGTCTCCGGCATCGACAAGGTCTCCCGCAAACCTTCCGCAGGCCTCAAGGTTCCCGTCTCGACCCTCCTCTCGAACGACGGCAAGGGCTGCACCTTCCGTGGCGTCAGCCCTGTCAGCATCAACGGGGCCTCCCTGACCGTGAAGGACGGTTCCGTCGTCTATGAGCCCCGCCGCGGCGACGACACGCCGGACCTTTTCACCTACACCGTCGCCAATCCCAAGGGCGGCATCGCCACCCGCACCGTCCACGTCGCCACCTCCGGCGACCCCTCCACCGCCCAGGCGATGGAGTGATTGCCAGTTCCGGAGCGGGCCGGTTGTTGGAAAATTCGGTGGGAGAAAGAGAAGGCACAGGCGTCTCACCCGTGCCCCTCTGATCGTGGGTATTACCTATTCTTGGTAGAAACCTCGCCTCCGCCTTGGTAAAATCTTCGGATCAACCACGGCCATGAGTTTGTTTTTTCCGTTAAATAGCTTCCGCCAACCGTGCATCCTTGTGCTCATTTTCCCGAGTACAGCCAAAATCGCCCTTAAAATCGCTACGGAGATCCATAACTCTCTGAAAAATAGGATAATAGATCATCTTCCCGGAAACAATTTTTCAGAAATCGGTGGACAAAAGTGGACATTTTCATCCTCAGAAACGGCCATTTTCTAAGGAATTCACCTAGAAGTCATCACGAAGTCCTTTCTTGGGTAAAAATTTATTGCATAAAGTTGCATAATTTGGCGGTATCCCTCCCGAAGGCATTCAGCCGATCCGATTTTCAGGAGGCCTGGTCGGGACTGCCTTTGAAACGTTTCCGCTTTCAGAACAGGCGGCTTCGCCTCGCTAAAACCCAACATCTCCCGCTTCGGGCAAACCACCGCCTTGACGTATGAAAACCCGTTCCTTTCTCCCGCTCGCCTGTGCCGCCGCGCTTTTCGCGCCACAGGTCTCCCGTGGCCAAAATGGTGAAACCGATGCGGCGCCCGGTTACACGACGCCGCCTCCGATCGAGAATATCGGAGGGGCCGCGACGGTGGCGGGCTACTCGCCGCCGCACGAGCAAACCGAAAACCCGGCGGACGACGCGGACGACGTCAACGACAGCCGCACCCGTGAAGCATTCACGCGGCCCATCTATCTGACTCCGGAAAACCTCAATCCATCCGGCAATCCCATCCGCCCGCCCGACACCACGAATTGGTGGACCAGCGTGCTCATGAGCGGTGACGGCGGGACCTTGTGGCAATATCCCATCACCTCCAAGTTCATCGCGGCGGGGATCGAACTGCAGCACATCCTCGGGCCCGGGAATACTTCGCCGGGCACGCCTGCCACCGGTTTTGCGACGGGAGGGGTCCTGCGGGTGGAGGCCTTGGAGAAAGCGAATGTTTCGGGCATGCCGGATTATCCGATCCCCGGTTCGGACTTCGAGGGCAATGGCCCGAACCTGCCCGCCGGTTGGACGATCTCGACCATACCCGGTGCCAGCGGTGTTGTCCTCATCACCAATCCCGTGAAAAACGTCGCGGAAACTCCTGGGCTCGACCCCACGGGTTTCTCCGGTGAGCGATTTCTGATCACGAAGAACATCAACCCGGACAACAGCAACACGCCGCGCGGCATGGTGACCAGTCCCGCCTTCACGGTGGATCGCGGTTACCTTCACTATCAGATCGGCGGCCAGGCAAGCACCGCCGAGCTCCGGGTCGAGCTGATCGACAGCACCGGCACGGTCCTCGAAAGCCAGACGCGAGGCACCGTCCCCACGTCGAACACCACGACGCTGATCTGGCAGCGCTTCGACCTGACCGGCCGCAGCGGGGAGAACCTGCGGATCCGGGTGGTGGACAATTCGACCGGGGCCTGGATCGTGGTCGACCAGATGTTGCTGAGCAACGAACCGCTCTCGCCCGTCACCCGTCCCGGTTCCCGCCTCATTTCCGGTGGAGCCCGCGTCCGCGACTGGTCGGACTGGATGGTCAAGGTCCGCAAGACCGACTCCATCAATCCGGCCATGACGATGGATGTTTCCCTGGCGCGGAACATGCCCTTCGCCTGGGTGCAACTGGCGAACGCGAATCCGCGCATCAGTTTCGATGTCGCACCGGTCATTCGCAACGCGGCCGGTGGGGTGCTTTCCAGCGGGGATCTGGGCAGCCACGAGAAGCTTTCGGTCGAGGTCTCGGGTCGTTTCTACGGCCTGCACGTCCCGGCGGGCACCACCTTTGCCTACGATGTCGCCACCCGCAGGCTCACCGCCACCCTGCCGGAAGGAGCCGGTTCGGACTATCTCGTGGTGAGCGCGATGCTTGCGGCCAATCAGCTCGATACCCTGGATGGTTATGCCTATTCGCGGCCCGAGAAAACCACGGTCACCTACACCTACGACCCGGCCAGTCCCGAGGGTGGCGCGGTGCATTCGACGTGGACCTATCAGATCACCGCGCTCAAGCCCGGA
>CAXTTX010000002.1:0-12074 GCA_964247045.1 uncultured Verrucomicrobiales bacterium
GCCCGTGCCCAGCGCCAGCACACAGGCCACCGTCGCGAAAGCCGTCGTCCCCGGCGTCATCAGGGAAACAAAAAGGGCGGAACCTGCGGAGAGTATCGGACGAATGTTCATCTTGGGGGAGTTGGTTGGGGAGGTGGGGGTATGGTATAGGTTGCGGCGCTTCTCGCCGGCAAAAGCATGATCAGCCCGCCGCCACTTGGCTATCCCGCAATTCACGGTCTCCGGAAAATTTTCCCGGAACCGGAATTCACCCGCCCTCTCTCCTTCGGCTTCCCGTGTGCGAGATCGCCACGGTTTTCAATCGTGGCCCCGCACCAACCGGTGGTATAAACCACCACCCCTCCTTGGATTAATGATGAACCTTCCAAAATCTCCGAATGCATACATCGGGATGGCCAGCATCGTCGGTCTTGCCGGAATGACTTGTGTCGCGGCGGGACTCTCAACATCGAACAGCACTCTGTCCCTCATCGGCATCTGGGTGCTAGGTCCGGTTTTGATAGGCGGCATTCTTCTGGCGCTCATTGTCATTCCGCTGCTTGCCCGCGCCAATCGCCGCAAACCACCCCCAACCCGCGACTCGCCTCCATAGGCTCCAACCGCCACGCGTCACATTTTCTCCCCCGCTGCGAACCCGCCTTCCATCCCATCCCCATCCATCTCCCTCGCCCGTTGCGACGCGACGGTTGACCTTTGGCCCGGGATGAAATCCCCGGACCACCCCACCCCGCCTCATCTTGCGTCGCGTCGCGACACCTCAATGGATATCGCATCCACCCAGCCAACGGTGTCGATCTATGGCCCCAAAAACCCTGATTGTCAGCGGACTGAATGGTATGGCCCCTTTGACCCCTTTTATGATCGACGGTCATGACGAATCCATCAAGGGTTCAAGCAGGTGAAGCCATGAAATCCATCCTCGCGCTCCTGTTCGTTGTTCTCGCGCTCGCTTGCTTCGCCGCTGAACCAAACCAAAAGGAAAAAGTGTGGAAGCACGGCTACACCTTGGACAGTGGAACCTATCATTTCACGGTGGAACAACTCCCCGGAGATCCCGCCATGGTGGGCGTCCAAAGCACATTTCAGCCCGTCAAACCGGATGGGCTTGGCTTGGTCTCTGATGAAGCGATCGCACTTGGAAAGCTTCTGGATGAACTCGGCAAACATCGTCAGGCGGTTTATAATTTTTACATTCCCGTCACCTTTCAAGCCGAAGTCTTGCAGCGGGTCCAAGCGGCGGCCGCAAAGTCCGCGGCTTGGAAAAATCTTACCCCGGAAACCTCGCAAGGCATTTTGCTCCGGATCATCGAAGATGGTAAATCATACCGCGAATTCCGCGCGACACTGGTTGCTCACGGCCTGGATATCGGTTCGATAAGCGTCGAAAATATCAACGCGGTCCCAATGCCCGACTCAGGGGGAGCGAAAGTTCCCAAGACTTGGACAACCTTCATAGCAGTCAAGAAACTGGCTCCCACAAGCAAGGCGGGCGAGCCCTGACACAAGGGAACCGCTGCAAATTTGCGCTCAAAGGGGTTTAGTCCGAAGGACTGCCCCGAATGGCACTGCTTTAAGTGGGATATCGTTGATTTCAAAGGGCTCGGTTGAGAATGGCTGTTAGGTTGGATTCTGTGGGTATTTCCAGTGATTTCAAAGCCTTTTCAGGAAAAATGGGAATAGCCCAACCCAGGTGGTTTGCTTTCAACGGAATCCGGCTTAAAGCAGTGCCATTCGGGACTGACCCCACCGACTGATCCCGCCGACCCAAAACCCGAGGGCGGGCCGTGTTTTCCGGATAGTCCGGCTTCAGTTAATTCACCATGCTAGAATTAGACCCTTTTCACAAAGATAAGTGCTAGCGACGGCTTTAATTCTTGAAAAATCTGTGGCCTGCACCTAAGGAACCTTTCATCTCCTGTTGACCCAAGATGAAGGCACATACGAAGAAAAAGATCCAAAGTCTGCTCTCGATAATCTGCAGGGAACTTCGATGGATCTGTGTTGGGATTCTAATCGGAATTTTTTATCAGAGCCGTTCTCCTCTTCTGATCACCGAAGATTTATTGCTTTCGGAGGAAGCATCGGCCAAGCATCCAATATCGTTCATAAAAGGCTTGAAATTATTCATCGACCAAGAGGGATGGGAAAAGACCTGCTCTTATATAATGATTTGGACCATCATATGGTACCTTGCGCGATTGGTTTTCTTCGGATCCGCATACGGATACCTTAAAAATAGTTTATATGGACCGTTTTCGCGGTCAGAAAAAAGTGACGATCCCGAATTTGAAACCGCTGACAAATCAAAGCCCGTAAGACTAGTAGTCTTTAGAATCCGTCGCCGAGCCAAATGGGCCACCGTGGGCGCGAATGCAAGCTTGGTGCTAATAATGATTTCCCTTATGAGTGGGTTGCTTTTGTTTCGATCCGCCGAAACCACCGCATCAGAAGGCGAGGCTCGACTGCGCGCTTCGGCGGTGAAGGATGAACTAAGGTATTCTGAAACAAGGTTAGAGAGGCTGAAACAAGACCTGCAATATATTGAAAGTTCCATTTCTTTAGCACGGAAACAACAACAAGAGGCATCCGAAAAAGCCAATATTCAAGAAGAAGATCTTACGAAAGACAAGATGGCAATTGAATCTGATATAAAGCAAATCGAAAACCGGACAAACGAGCTGATGAAAATGCTGCGCGAGCTATCTTCTCCCTATCAAGTCCCCACCGCTGGCTACTTATGGTCAATTCTTTCAACCAAGATCGGTTCATCCCTTCTCATTTTGTTCTTGGTTCAGATCTTGATTTCTCTCTATCGGTACTCTACACGGCTAAGCGCATTCTACGAAGCTCGAGCCGATGGACTGCAGCTTGCCGAAGAAGTAGACAAACTATCGTTAGACAGCTTGATAGGTTTGCTTTCTGCGGACCGACTGGATTTCGGAAGAAACCCAAAGACACCGGTTCAAGAAATTGCCGAGATCGTCAAAGAAGGTCTTCACAAAGCATCCGAAATTGGAGCCTCCTCTGTCCGAAAGCAGTAAGCCCCAAGCATATTTACTCTAATCACGCTTGGATGACTCTGATCACATCAAAGTCAAAGGGGTCAGTCCTGAATGGCACTGCTTTAAGCGGGATTTCGTTGAAAATGAGGTACTTTGGTTGGCGATTGCCCCGGCCCTGGGAAAGCCTTCGAAATAGCTGGAATTACCCCACAAAGCCCCCCCTAACAGCATTACTCTGCGGAGCCTTTGAAAATCAACGGAAATGCGCTTAAAGCAGTGCCATTCGGGTCAGTCCTCTTGACTAACTTGCCGTAATTACGGGGTTGGGTAAGACTTGAAGGCCGAGTTTCTTGGCGAGGGTTTGGAGTT
This sequence comes from uncultured Verrucomicrobiales bacterium, assembly GCA_964247045.1. Classification (GTDB taxonomy): domain Bacteria; phylum Verrucomicrobiota; class Verrucomicrobiia; order Verrucomicrobiales; family Akkermansiaceae; genus Luteolibacter. Next base: position 3,372 of record CAXTTX010000002.1, read on the forward strand.
GGTGGAACTGCTTTTGATGCGTGGCTGGCTTCATGGGGAAGGCCTGGCTCTCATCATAGGGGGTTCTGTTCGCGATCAGGGTATAAAGGATGCGGGCCAGCTTGTGGGCGGTGGCAACGATGCCTTCGGCCTTGCCCAAGCGACCCTTCATCCGCCGGCAATATTCCCCCAGCTTGGTCTTCGAGCGCTCCAAATCGAAGGCGGCCATACGAAGCGCCTCGCTCAAGCGGTTTTTGACCTTCCGGGTAGCGCTGCGGAGGACCTTGCCGCCACTGATCGAGTTGCAGGGACACAAGCCGAGCCACGCGCAGAAGCCGTCGGCACTTTTAAAGGAACCTAGCAGGTGCTCGCGGCTGCCGATCTCGCTCTCATGGTAACATTTCCCTTCCCTTCGCCCCCTGAAATTGGCCTGGTGAAACCCGGTCTGGCGGACGAAGCTGGCCAACTCGTGGAGGCCCGCAAAGGCGATCCGCGAAAGGTCGCCTTGGCAACCCTGCTGAAAAGCCGGACAAGCCGCTCTAACATCCATCCTCAGTTGAGCCTTTGGAAATGAACGAAATCCTGCTTAAAGCAGTGCCATTCAGGACTGACCCCTTTTATTAAACCCTTACTCACCATGAAAAAATACCCCGTTTTGGTCATCTTGGGGGTGGCGTCATCCTTTGTCCTCTGGAAATCCTGCACCAGGCCGGACTCGCGGGTGGATGATGTCAACAGCCGCACAGCACCCGTGCCCGCGGAAACTCCACAAATCCCCCGCGAGAAGAAAATTCGTGAAATCCTGGAACGTGGAGACACGCCGATCAAATTCTTTGGCCGCGTCGTGGACCAGGATGGCCGGCCTCTCGGCGGGGCCATCGTCCGTTACAAGGTTCAAAGGGCCGGGAATTACCTCGAATCCGGCGTCATCGAGAACACCGGCAAAAAAGGGGAAATCATCGCCGGAGCCAACGGCCGGTTTGAAATTCAGGACGTCAAGGGGCTAACCCTGGCGATCGGTCCCCTGGAAAAGCCCCTATACAGGGACGGGGCGAAAGCCCCGCGCTCCTTCGGATTCAACGGAACACCCCAGGTGCATCAGCCCGACACGCAAAATCCTGTCGAGTTCTTGATGATACGTTCGGATACGCCGAGAACAAAAGAGATCTACAACGAAACCCTCGAGTTCAGCTGGAACAAAGGGGATGTCCGCATACCCCTCGGGCAAAAATTAGGTGACTTCGTCCTGACGCCAACCCGCACCCGGGCTTCGGAAGAGGTTACTGACTTCGACTGGAACATCACCGTGCGAATGAATGGCGCCCAACTTGTCGTTCTTGAAGAAACGTCGGCGGACATTGCTCCCGACACGGGGTTTCAAAAGGAGTTTACCTATCACGGCACAAAGGGTGACAAGAACTGGCATGGTGGCGTCCAGGCCAGATACGCGTTCACGACCCAAGATGGACGCTACGGCTTCGCAAAATTCGTCCTCTATGCGGAAAGGGATGATTTGCAGGTCAACGGCGCGCTGGAGATTCGTCTCAATGAAACCGGTTCCAGAAGCCTCGACTAAGCGCACAGCTGAGAAAATGGGTCAGTGGTATCAAAGGGGTCCTCGCACGGTAACAATTCCCTCTTTTTCGCAGCTCACGAAACCCGGATAGACCCTTGGGTCCGCCACCAAACCCCCGCCAACCTCTTCATCCTGCGCCAGTTCCAGCCATCCATATTGGCAGACGCGCCCTTGGTTGAGACGCAGCCAGGGATTTGCTAAAATCCGCGGATGCCAGCACCTGTAAACTCGCATCAGCCGGTCCGTCCACCCCCTCGTCCCCGGAACCCCTCCCCGGATGCTCACATCCCTCATGCTGTTAGGTCCCTTCCCTTGCCGCCCGCCCCACAGATCCCTCCCCCCCGGCGCGCTCCCCTCTCTTCCTCTTGCGGCCCATGTCTTCACGTCTTGTATCTCCATCCCTTGCGTCTCGCGAACTCCCGCTAGCCCACCCTTCCACAAAAACAAAATCCAAAACACTTGGCATTTGTTGCAATTCACCCCTCCCCCACCTCGCCCCCTCCCCACCCTTTTCCAGCAACACTTTGAAAATCCGCCCCTTGCGCAATTCCTCCCCCAATCCCCCGTTTCCCCTGCTCCCCGTTCCCCTTTTGTAAAAATGACAAAAACCCTGCTGGAAACTGCTGCAACACCACGGATTTTGCAAATTCCCCCTCATTTCCGACGCCAAAATGCACCGAATCCACACTCCTTCGGAGGCCTCGCTAAGCCGGAATTCACCCGCCTTCTACACCCAGCCCTCCTTGCCTAATCCTCCAAGTACAGCCGCAGTCTCCAATGAAACCCCGCCCCATGGGAACCAACCCGTTCGCATCCAAACAATCACCACTCACCCCCGGGAGTACAAAAATCCGTATCACAGGACAAAAGTGGACATTTCACCCCTGAGACCGGTCCCTCGCCGCCGAAAAACCCAGCTATTCTTGCCTAATCCTCTTCCCCTTCCTCCCGCGAAACCATCCCCGCTATGACCTCCCTTCCTTCGTCGCCGACCAAAAAATCCGGCCCCAATCCCCTCCCATTCCCCGGATCTCCAGATTCCCTCTCCCAACCCGCTTGGGGCTGGTAGTCCTCCTTCCCGTTTGTTCACCTTTCCGCGCCCCAACGCCACGCCCCATCCCTCTCATGCCCAACCTGAAAGACAAAATCGGATTCACTGCCAACGGTCCCGCCATCGCCTCACCCGCCGAGGAGGACCGGCTCCGGGAATTCGTCAATCTCAAGCTCGCCGCGCGGGGCTACCCCATCGTTGGCAACGAGGAGGACTATCCCTTCCTCGACCTCGGTCGCTCGCTAATCGCGAACTTCCAGGAAAAGAACCGCCTCCTCTCCGATTACCTCTGCCCGGCGGATGCCTCCATCGACGCCTTCCTCCGCGAATACCTCGGCGAGGAAATCGTGAAGGAAGTCTTCCCGAACGACATGCGGCTGCTTCCCGTCAGCCCGTTGGTCATGGAACGCCACGGAATCGCGCGCATGCTTTCGCTGCCGCCGGACGAGGATCAGTTCAAGTCCTCCATCCTCAGCTCCTACCGCGTCTATCAGGGCGTCTGCCACAACCCCGCCAGCGACCGCCGCACCACCGAGGGCGTCTTCCACGTCGCCGATGGCGGCCTGCCTGTTCCCGCGGACAAAAAGGGCGTGCCCAAGGCCGTCTTCGCCCGCCTCCTCCGCCACGCGCTCTCGCCGCCGGAGGAAATCATGACCCTGCCCTTCACCGGCACCAGCAAGAACCCGGCGAAAGTCTTCGTCTCGCTCATGCTCCGTCCCGTGCTGACCCCGGAAATCCCCGGCGTCTTGCCGGAGAAAACCATGGAAACCCGCTTCTTCGCGCCGGGCAACCTGGTCAGCAACCTGGACTTCGTGGAGAGCATCTTCGGCAACGCCGGCGATCCCCATCTCCCGGAAAACGATGCCCGCCTCGATGTCGAGCACTGGTCCGGCCACACCGGCTGTGTGATCCTCGCTCCCCATCTGGTCACCCTGAAAAAGAAGGACCTCGGCCTCCCTAACATTGCCAATGCCACGGAGCGCCAGAAGCGCGATGGCATGTGCTGGTCTTCTCCGGATGAACTCTACAACGACGGCGGTGCCTTCAAGATCACCTGCCGTGACAAGCGCGGCATCGTCGTCACCGTCATCGCGGACAACTACTACGGCTACTGCAAGAAAGAGGTGAAAACCCAGCTCAGCTATGCCGCGAACCTCTCCGGCAATGCCGAGGAGGAACACGCCGGCGGCGCCATTGCCTATCCGAGCTTCGACCTCGGCGAGGACTTCTCGCTCAGCGATTACTCCAGCCCCGTCGATCATACCTTCGCCGGCTTCCTCGAACGCTACGGCGAGATTCTCGACCTCCAGCCGGAAGGCCACGGCATCGACAAGCAATACCCGGACATCTACTACGTCCCGGAAAACGTCCACATCGAACTCCACGGCCAGTCGGTCTCCTGGGAAAACGACGGTGGCTCGCAAAAAATCTCGCTCCAGCCCGGCATCACCTATGTCCTGCCCTCCGGCTACAAGGTGGAGATGGTCAAGCCCACCGCCGGCCAACGCTGGCGTCTCATCGGCACCACCGCCGAAGGCACCTTCTGCCACAAGCCCTGCACCGTCTCCGGTGGCGGCAAATCGGAAATCTCCAAGTCCCTTTCGGACGCGATGATCACCGCCTCCGTCCTCGTCACCGACCTGAGGAAGGACCTGGACGCCGCATGGGACATCACCAATCACGATTTCTCCGTTCGCTACGCCGCCGCTCCGGATCCCAACAAGCCAAGCCGTGCCCTCCTCAGTGCCGGACGCTCCCTCGGCTCGGTCATTCGCCTGCTGACACCCAGTGCATCCTACACGGACGCGTATAACGAATGGCTTTCCACCATTCCCTCTTCCGTTCGCGATCTCGTCTTCATCATCAAGCGCTTCTACAAGCCCTCCTGGACAGGGGAAGACTGGCGCAAGCGCTTCAGCGTGGATCTCATCAACGGCAAGCCCGGCCGACAGCTCATCTACCGCCGCGACCGCCTCGTCACCCAGTACCTCCGCGTCGGCTTCGCGGAAGACGGCACTTGGCGCACCTTCAGCATCCGCAAGGACTTCGCGCCCGCGAAGAAGGTCCAGACGGAAGATGACATCAGCGCTTCCATGGTCGTCCCCCGCGAAGCGGTGAAAGGCCTCCATCCGGACGTGAAGAACCCATCCCTGAAGTTCATCAAAAACTGCGAGTACCGCCTCTTCCAGCGCCCGGACGATGCCATCCACCGCGGCTATGACAAAAAGACCGAAAGCGATTTCAGCCAGGGCGGCCTGTTCTTCTCGAACTACGAGCCGATCTCGCGCGCCGTGGCGCAAACCATGGTGAAGGACGCCATCCGTTTTGAACAATTCACGGCGCCCCTGCGCAAGATGATCACCGCCTTCGTCAACTCGCCGAAGCCGGACTACGTCATCAGCTCGCACCAGCCGCGCATCGTCGATGGCAAGCCGACGAAAAACCCGCGCTATCTCCAGAACCGTCCCGACCTGGAAGATCCCCGCGCCGTCTATCTCGCCGGCCTTGGCGCTCGTTTCATCCGCCGCATCCCGCTCGGCGATGCGGTCCCCATGCCGGTCAATTCGGTCCTCGCCGGACGCCGCAACAATCCACCCGACGAGGCCGCGGGCATCCGCGCGCTCGCCGTTTACAATCCCATCCACTATCAGGAACTGCCGGAGCTGTTCATGGACTTCATCTCTTCCCTGACCGGCAAGAGTCCATCCACCACCGGCGCGGGCAGCGAGGGCGCGCTCACCAAGGGCCCCTTCAACGCGATCCTCCCGATCCACGACGTCAATGCCGCGCTCGTCTCTTTCCTGCTCACCGGTTATCACGGCTTCACCAGCGCCGCCGGCCACATCGGCCGGAAATACCAGGTCGACCACGACATCAGCCTGCTCGTTCCGGAGGTTTGGTCCCGCATGTTCATCCCGGAACGCGAGCCCCAATACCTGATCGAAAACGGCTACCTCGAGAAGGTCGTGGACTTCGAACATGAGGGCAAACTCATCGAGGCCAGCCGCCTCGGCTACCGCATCACCGCGAAGTTTGTCTCCACCTTCTTCGGCCGCATGTTTTCCGCCGCCGACACGGTTTTCACGGAAGACATGCTCAAGCCGGAGTTGCAATCCATCGAGGACTACGTCGATGGCCTGGACAACATCATCACCACCCAGCGCCGCGTGGCCTTGAACTACTTCGAGGACGGCAGCGTCGAAGCCGCCTGCCCCCCGCTGAAGGCGCTCCTCCACCTCATGGCACACGGCCAATACGAGGGCAAGACCCTGAACGATCCCGCGATCCGCGCCCTCTTCACCCGCGAGGCCCTCATTGCCTCGGACTGGTATCAGGCCCGCATCGACGCGAAGGTCACCGTGGACCGCCGCCTGTGGGAACGCCACGTCGCCTACTTGGAATCCTTCCTCGCCCGCCCGAACTACCAGAGCGAGCTCGAACGCCTGAAAATCCCCTCCCGCATCGCCTCCGCCAGGGAATCCCTCGCCCGCGTCAATTCCCCCGCCTACCGCGACAGCCTCAACGGCATGATCGGCGCCGACCCGGAACTCGTGTGAACCTATCTAACAGACTTGACCCGGGAATCCCTTGGGCCAAGCCGTCTGGCACTCGGGTCTTCTAACGCCTGAAGCTCGCCCGGTAAAACTCCCGCCCCCCTGCCGGCGGCACCGCCGCCTGCGCTTCCATCCGGACGAATCCAACCGCCACACCGGTCTGGTCAGCCGCCGGAATCAGATCCACCACTTCCCATCCACCGTCCAGCGAAGCCGACTTCCACAGCAGCACCGCCACCGCTTCATCCTGCCGGATCACCGCGGTCAGCTTGCCGCTAACAGCATCGGTCTTGAGTCCGGAAGGCACCATGTACGTGACACCGTCCGGTATCCCATCCCCGTTGGCATCCCCATCGAAGGCAGAGCCGGGAGGCAACCCGGCCGAAACCAGCCATTGGTCATAACCGTCCGCCGTGACGACTCCGGCCGAGTCCGGCCCCACCCCCGCCTCGTTCTCCGCGGAGACCACATAGGTGTAAGTCACTCCTGGCACCAGGCCGCTGTCCTGGAATGTGAGCGCGGTCAAATCATCCCCCACGTTCACGAAGGTCTCTCCGTCCGTGGAACGCTTCACCTTGTAGCTTGCCGCCGTCGGCACCGCATTCCAACCAAGGGTCGCGTTACCTCCGCTTACACCTGATAGAGTCACCCCGCCCGGTGCGGCGGGAACCGTCACTCCATAAACCTCCAGCTCCGAGATGTTCGCGTTCTTCCCGCTACCGGTGCGGTACCTCACATACCGCCAGGCCGCCGGCGCGGCTGGCACCCCTATCGATGTGTAAGTGCTATACGCGGGTGCCACCGGAATCGTCAAAAGAGTCGTCACCCCGGAACTGAAGTCCGCCACGTTGGAAACCTGGAACATGCCGCCGATCATGAAGTTCGAGTTGGTCGTGTTCCCCGTGCTGCTGTTCCGCGGCGAATAGCGGATGGCCGTGATCACCGGTGTGTTCACCGCCCCCAGATCCAACCCCACCCACCCCGTGTCGTTGGTGGATTCGAAATACGTGTTCAGCGCTCCATCCACTGCCTTGGCGTGGGTCTGGGCATTGAACGCCGTGCCACCGGTTGACAGGGGGCCGCTCAATTTGGTCGCTGCCACTGGATTGATCGTCAGCCGGCCCGAATCCGCGCCGTCTCCCGCATCATTGAACCCGCTCACCACATAATAACAGGTCTGTCCGGAAACGATCGTGTCCGTGTAGCTGGCGGCTGTCAGGTTCGTCGCCACCACCGAATACGGCCCGCCATTCACCTTGGACTTCTTCAAGGTGTAGCCATAGAGGATCGGCGAGGCGGACGCATTCCAGTTCAACGCCACCGAGGTTCCGTTGGCCACGCCTTGCAACGCGGACGGAGGCAAAGGCGGCACCGCCGGACCGCTGGCATAGAACCGGATCTCCGCCACGTTCGCGTAGCCGCCGTCGGGCGAAACATACCGCACGTAACGAAACGCCGTCGCGTTGTCCACCAGCAGTGTCGTGTAAACTCCCTGCGGCGGCTGCCCTCCCACCTTGGCCAGTTGCACCGCGCCGGAAAAATCCGCGGAGTTGGAGCCTTGAAACACGCCGTTGGGCATGCGCGTTGCCCAATTGTTGCGCGGCGCGAACTGGATCGCCGTGATTTGCTTCGCGTTGCCTGCTCCGAAATCAAGGCCCACCCACGCGCCATTCGCCACGCCACCCGGCGGCTCGGTGTAGGTGCCGATGTTGTTGTCAAAGGCATTGCCAGCGGCGCTCCCGCCAGTTGTCCAGGAACCCAGCACGGTAACCGGTGCCTGCACCGGATACGAGGTGATGACGGGATGATGGAGGTTGGGAACTGATTCAAAGCTGAAGGTCGGGCCCGCGGTGGTGATCGCGGAAGATACCCCGTAATCCGGGCTCACCGCGTCCACCTCCACATAACCTTCGGTCTCGTTGCCGGAGCGTCGCACGTCCTGGGCGAAGAAATAGTTCCCAGCCGTCGCGCCGAGCCAGATCCGCGGCGTGCCTGCATTCAGGTCCTTACGGTAATACAAGTTGTAGTGCAGCACGTTGCCGGCGGATGGCGTCCACTTCAGTTTCAATTGGGTGGAGAAGGCCTCGTCCGGGTTTCTCGCCTTCCCTTCCAGCACCAACGCGGATGGCGCGGGCGGAACGGTCGCGCTGCCGTTGCTGAGCTGGAGACGCCCGACGAAGGCCGAGTAGCTGGCAACCGCGCTGGTGCTGGAAACCTTCAGCGTGATCAGCGCGATCGTCTTGCCCGCGTGGCTTCCCATCGGGAAATCCAGCGTGGACCACGCTGTGGAAGACGCCGTCGCCGGGTTGGAATAATACATCACGTCGGGCGCGTCCTCGAACGAGTAGCCCACCTGGATCTGCGAGGCATTGACCGCACCCGCCTTGGAAATCAGCCGCAGGTTCGTGTTCGCGCTCACGGGCAGCCGCGTCTGATAGAGCTTCACTTCCTGCGCCACTCCGGCTTGCAGGCTCCCCGCGAGTTTCAGCGAACTCCCTCCATAGTATGCCTCCGTGAAATCGAGGCTCGGGGTGATCGTCTTC
>CAXTTX010000002.1:12084-33033 GCA_964247045.1 uncultured Verrucomicrobiales bacterium
CTTCGCCCCGGCGCTTTGCACGATCCACCGCCACGTCGGCAGGATGTCCTGCACGCTCAGGTTCGTCCACGGCCCCGTCATCGAGGACGTGCCGTTGATCTTGTAAAGGTCGCCTTGGCCCATGTTGAAGTTGGTCACGAACGGAAGGGTCGTGACCGGTGAGTTCGCGGGGATGTAGTGGGCGATCCCCGGCCAGTTCGGCGTCGAGGTGCCCGTGGCGTCCGTATCGGTCGGATCCTGGTTCGCCCCGGACCAGTAGATCTGGTCTTGCGTTGCCACCGCGGAAGGAGTCGCCCCCTTGATGAACGGGGTCTCCGCCCCGAACAAGGCCAACGAGAGATTGTGGGGCTGCGATTCCGGGAACAGGTAGTCCCAGGTGATGGCAATGTTGTTCGCGCTGTTGGGATCCGGGGTATTCCCCAGCGTCCGGTAGTTCTCCGTCCAGATGCCGGCGTAAATGTCGTAAGGATCGAGGCCCCGCGTCAGCGCCAGCGCGCGCGAGTCCGCCATCGCCGTGGAAATGTAATACCACCAGAAGTTGAGGAACATCTCGTGAGCCGCCAGCGTGCTGCCGGTCTGTGTCACCAGCATGCCGGATTTCATGAATCCGTCGTTGCTGTTCGTGAAGGCATTCTGGAACGAGCGGCTGCCGTTCTCCGCCATGGCGTCGTACCACACCATCTTGAGGTGCGGCGCGCCCATCGCCGCGGCCTTCGTGCGGAAGTAGGCCATGAAGTCCCGCATGTTCTGCGCGTCCGTGCCGTTGGTCTGGTAGTTCTCCTGGTTGATGAAATAGCCGTCGAAGCCATAGTACATCGCGGCTTCGACCAGTTTGTCCGCCACGGGGAAGGTGTTCCCGCTCTTCACGAGCAGGTCGCGGATCTTCTGCAGCGTCGCGTTGTCAGGACCCGCGTTCCAGCCAAAGAAGATCTTGCCGTAGATGCGCACGCCATTGCGGTGCGCGGCATCGATCATGTGCGCCGTCGGCACGAGGATCGTCTTGGTGTCACGGTCGGAGCTTCCCCAGAACACCATGTTGTCCGTGTATTGCCAGATACTCGGGGCGTAGAGGCGGGTCGTCCGCCAACCGTTCGGCGAGCCGGCGGGAATCGAGTTGAAGGTGGTCACCGCCTGCACGCGCGCTTCCCCGGGGCGGGCGTGCGGGTTCACATTCCACGCCGCGTTCAGCGCCGCGTTCTCGGATGCCATCGGCGCGGTGAAACGGGTGGCCAGCGGCACGACGCTCTTGTTATAGGGAGCATTCGGATCGGTCACCGGACTCCAACTCAGGATCTCCGTCGGGTTCCACTGACCGGACGCGGGGACGAATGAATACTGCGCGCGGGAGTTCCCCGCGGCGGACAACAACAGGGCACAAGCGAGCATGGAGGCCGCGGCACGGCAACGGGAGAATGACATGGGTTTCGGGGAACGATGGGTTTCGCGGCAATGGGTCGCAGGGTTCCCATTATCAACCACGATTCCTGCCAATGATATCCCTCGATGGAGGGATCATCTAGCTATGGGAAAACATAGCTTTAGCCCCCATCCGCCCCCCGGCAGGTAAGGACACACTCACTCGTGGAGATAGGTCTTCGGCCGGTAGAAAAATGCGAAAGGCACGTAGACCATCGCCGTGGCCACAACCAGCCAGGTAAAGAACCGGAAATACGCGGCACCCTCCAGCTTGCTTTGCCCGCCGGAGAATTCGACCCGGCTGAATCCCGCCTCCACGGGCTTTTCCTTGATGCCGAGTTCCGCCTTCCGTCGGCCCAGCCAGCTCCTGGCGTCCGCCGGGGTTTCACCGGAGGATTTCTCGATAATGACGCCAATGTCCCAGCTCGTTTTCCAAGTCTTGTCCGGACCGGGACTGGAAATCCTCGCGTGCGAGGAATCGATCACCTTGTAGGACAGCGGGCTCCCCCAGAGGTCCACCAGATCTTGGATCAGGGCCTGGCCTTCCTCGTCCGCGGGGAATCCATCCGCTGACTTCGCCTCGATCCGCGCCGATGCCGTGAAAAAAACCTCTCTTCCTGGAATCTCAACGGCCTCCAGCCTGCCATTGCTGCAACGGGCAACAAAGTCATCGGCGGTGTTCTTCAGATCAGGGTCGTAACCCGGAAGCACGATGGTGCGCGGCGAGTTCCGCCAGTCGGATGGCAGCTTGGCCGTCGCTTCAGCGAACTGTTGCTCTGCGGCGGATGGCACGCCAATGAAGTGGTTCACCTGCGCGGTGAACTGGTTGCCGAGGAACACGGAAAGCCAGAACAACGACATCACCCACGATTTCATCGCCCGCGGCGCCTGCGTGTACGCGAACTCCAGGCCGACGATGGACACCATCACCTCCGAGGCCGTGATGATGACGTACGCGAGAATCTGCCAGCCCACCGAGGGCCGCTCGCCCGCGTCGATCCAGGTCTGGACCAGCGTGGTGAGTCCGAAGGACGAAGCCATCAACAGCAGCCCGAGCCCGATTTTCCTCAAGGGCGTCAGCGGGAAAACCCGGTGGATGACCGGATAGATGACAAAGGTGAAAAGCGGGATGAAAACCAGGATCAGGATCGGATTCACCGCCTGGATCTGCGATTCCAGCCAGGTGATGCCCATGAACTTCAAATTCATCTGCTCCGCTTGCAGCACCCACGAGGAACCGGTCTGGTCATACAGCGACCAGAATACCGCGATGAATCCGAACAACGGGATCAGCTTGCCAAGGGCAACGAGTCCATCGCGCGAGAACATCTCATTCAGGAATCCCGCTCCGGAAGGAGGGATGTGCACGAACTTGTTCCGGCCGAGCCAGAACATGAAAGTCGCGATCGCCATCAGCACGCCCGGCACCCCGAAGGCCCAGTGCGGCCCATACCATTGCAACAGCCATGGAGTCAGCAGCGTGGAAAAGAACGACCCGAAGTTGATCGAAAAATAGAACCAGTTGTAAATCCGCGGGATCAAATGATGGTTTGCCTTACCGAACTGGTCGCCAACATGTGCGGAAACGCAGGGCTTGATCCCGCCGGAGCCGATACAGATGAGGAGCAGTCCGGTGAACAGCCACCCGGGGGAACTGCCGAAAATGCCCATGCACGCCAGCGCCGCATGACCGAGGCAATAGACCATGGAAAGCCACAGGATCGTCCGGTATTTCCCGAAGAAAATGTCTGCGACAAGCGCCCCGATCAAAGGCGTGAAATAAACCCAGCTCGTGAACTGGTGGTAGTTCTCCACGGCCTCCGTCCCCGAAAGCCGCCCTCCTCCTGTTCCATCCATCAGGTGCAGGTATTGCACCATGAAGACGACCAGGATCGTCCGCATCCCGTAGAAGGAGAAGCGCTCCGCCGCCTCGTTCCCGATGATGTAAGGGATGCCCGGTGGCATCTTGTCGGTCTCGATGGGCGTGGTGCGGTGGGACATGGAGCTATTTTTGATCGATCACTTCCAGGAAGATTCCCTCCAACCGCTCGACGACCGCCGGCCAGCCGAGGGCCGCGGTGGTTTCCAAGGCACCCGCACCCAGCATCGCCCGTACCGAAGGATCCAAAAGCCGCACCGCGGCGTCCAAAAATGCGGCTTCGTCGCCCTTTGGCACCTTCAGCAGGTTCTTTCCATGCACGCCGTGCCATCCGGCGGCGGCGTAGTCGTAAGCCAGGGTGGCGGTCCCGGACGCCATGCCTTCCAGCAGCACGTTACCGAAGGTCTCCGTTTCGCTGGGGAAAAGCATCAGATCCGCCGAGGCGTAGCAGGCGGCCAGTTGTTCGCCGAACTTGTAGCCGGGGAATTTCACCTCCGGATGATCGCGCTGCAGCTTGGCCCGCGCGGGGCCATCCCCCACGACGATGCAAACGAGATCCGGGCAGGCTTCCCGCATCCGTCCGAAGGCACGGATCGCGAGGCCGATGTTCTTCTCGGTGGAAACCCGGCCGACCACGATGGCCAGCGGAGCTCCCTCCTTCACACCAAGTTCACGCCTGAATTCCTCGCTTCGACGTGCCGGCTGGAACAGGGCGGTATCCACCCCGCGTCCAAGCACGTCCACTTTCGTGAAACCGGCGCCCGCGAGCTTTTCCTTCGCATCCGGCGAAGGCACCAGCGTGCGGGCGAGCCTCTCGTGGAACCATTTCTGATAGCCCCACACCTTTTCGCCGATCCAGTCCGCTCCATACTTTTGCAGATACTCGCGGAAATTCGTATGGAACCCTCCGATGACGGGAATGCCGAGCTTCAGCGCGATGGACGCGGCGGTGAATCCCAGCGGCGTCTCGATGGCCACGTAGACGGCGTCCGGCCGTTCCATTTGCCAGCGCTTGAGAAATTCGCCGGGCATCGGCTGCCCCACCTTGATTTCCCAATAGCCGGGCAAGGGCCACGAAAGAACCGTGGTCTCATGTTCGCTCGCGGCCTTTCCGGAACGGATGATCTTCACGCGGTGCCCGCGATCACGAAGGCCGTTGCACAAGCGCCCGAGGGAAAATGAAACGCCGTTCACATCCGGCACGAAAGTATCCGTCACCACCTCGATCCAGAGGCGCCGGGGAGCTGGCGATGAAGTTTCCCCGTTCAAGCCTGTCTCCTTTTCCGGGCGGATTTCACCCACAGTTTTTTCAAAACGGACAGCACCTTCAGGTGCCAAGCGCGTTCATCTCCCGCAACCGTTTCGGAGGTCAACAGGCGCGTGACTTTCAGCGCCGTCGTGAACTCACCCGTCGCTGGGTTCAGGTAGCGCGGGTAACGGATCAGCGCCCCGCACACCAGTTCCTCCAGCGTCAGCTTGCGCGTCCGGCGCGGGCATGAAAGGCGGTCCATCGTCAATCCCCACGCGGCATAGAATGGCATGCCATAGGTGACAACCGGCACCTGGCGGATCAATGATTCAAATCCCACGGTGGAGGTCATCGTATGGACCTCATCGCACACGTCCAGCCAGTCGAGGACATTGCCTTCCGTCACCGCCATGTCGGAGGTTTCCGTGAAACCGGCGGGCATCACGTTGCCATGCCGGGCGCCCGCCACCAGGTCCGGGTGGGCCTTGAAGATGATGAAGGCATCCGGCTCGGCCGCACGCACGCGGCGCAGCAGTTCGATGTTGGTCTTCACCTCCGGGCTGCCGAAGCCGATCGACGCGTCCGCTTCCACCTGGCCAGGCACGAGGATCACCTTGCGGTTTCCCACCTTGTTCCTGTCGAGCGACACGCGCTCGCCCGCCAGATTGTATTTGGAAAGCCGCTTCTCGCGCAGCACGCGGATGAGTTCACGGGCTTCCTCCAGTTCGCCTTCCTGGAAGCCGCCGTTCAAAAGTTTCTCCAGATCGGACGGCGCACCCGCATCAAAATAAATGCCCGTTTCATCCAGCACCCAGGAGTAAGGGAAATTGAATGCGGCCCCCAGCCCCTTCGAGCGGATGAAGCCGTCCTCCACGCGGATTGCCTTGGCCTTGAACGCCGCCGGGATCTCCGTTTTGCGGCCCCACACCAGCAGCTTGTCCGGGTTCGCTCCCGCCACGTCATCAAGATCGTTCACCTGGGTTAACTCCCCCGCCGGGCTGCGCAAATAACCCGGCACGATGTTCCGTTTCCAGGGCGAAAAGCCCACTGTCACGGAATGCCCGCCGTTCCTGCGGAAGATCTCCTTCTGCAGCGCGAGATGATCCAGGATATTCCCGAGCCCGCAGGGTTCCCCCGTGTCCGGATCGAAATAATGGCCGTAGTGCAGATAGGCCATGCGAAACAAGGTCGCCACGTCCGCCGCCCGCCGCACCGGTACCCGGCCGCGATCTTCTGTTAGGCCGCGTCCCGCAAAAAACGGAGCGCCATAAGTCACGACCTTCCGGCCGTGGATGAGCGCCTCCATCCCCAGCAGCGAACTACCCGTCATCACCGTGTGGCAAAACGAAAAACATTGCGCGGGGGAAAGATCCGGCGGCAGCAGTTCAACCCGCGCGTCACCTAACAATTTTTCGGGAAAGCAGGAGTGCTTCTGCCGGTGGGTGTGGTCCGGATGGGCCCGCACATAGACTGGACCGGAGCCTCTTTCATCCAGCGCGTCGCACAGCATCAATACGAAGGCCTCCGTGTCCAGGCCGCCATGGCGGATCGCGGCATCTCCCCGGGTCTGGTCCACCACCAGGATGCCCGGTTCGTCCGGCAATTTCCCGTCGCTATATTCCCCGGGAAACCAGTTGTATTTGGAGGCGCCAATCTCCCGGAAGGTCTCCATCAGCTTTTCCGGATCCTCGCCCGCGATGTCACGGCGCATCCAGCCCGTCGGCTCACCGGTCTCCAGGGCCACCAGCAGGTCGGACTCGCCGTTCACGCCATAATGGATGCCGCGCGAGTCGGCGATGAGTCCATAAACAGGACCCTTCCCGGGCCGGATCGAGCGCACAAAGGCATCTTCCAGCAAGAGCAGCCTGCCTCCCTTCGCTCCTTTCTTTTTAGCCGCCCGCCCGCTGGGCCGGTATCCCCAGCCCACGTTCACGGGGCCGCCCTCCCCCGCGTTCTCCTTCAGGAAGGCCGGAAGCAGGGGATGGCGGAGCACCTTCCGGTAAATCCATGAGGCTCGCCCCTGCAAATCTTGCTTCATCCGCCCTTAGCTTCCCCACGCACCGGGCGTATTGTCAATCCCGCCGCCGCCACGCCCTCAGCCCATTGCAGCCCCTGCCAGGGCTCCGACCTTTGAAAAATGCTCCTTCCAGGTCGGCGGCCGGTAGTCCACGAGCCGCTCTTCCTGCGCGAGCCGCGCGGCCGAGTCGTCACGGGCATAATCCAGAATCGCACGCGCCCAGCCCATACCGTCCAGCGGCGGGAGCAGCGTCGGAATGCCCTGCCCGGCCTCCACGAAGGGCGGGATGTCGGAGGCGATGACCGGCACCCCCATCGTGAGCGCCTCCACCAGTGGCATGCCCCAGCCCTCCACGTGGGAGGGAAACAACATCGCGCGGGCACCCTTCAACAGCGGCCAGAGTTCCTCGTCCGGTATCCCGTTCATCTCCCTTACCCGGCCCCGCAGCGCCTCGCAACGGTCGAGAAGGCGGAAAACCGTCTCGTTTTCCCAACCCCGACGGCCGACCAATAGCAGGTCCGGCACCTGTTCCGGCGGTAGTTGCTCCGTGAACTCGCGCCAAAGGTGAAGCAGCAGGCCATGGTTCTTGCGCGGCTCCAGCGTGCTCAGCATCACGAAGTAAGGCCGCTCCGGCGGAAAAAGCGATCGCGCCATGGCCGCATGTTCGATCACCCCCGGGTCCACGCCGATCGGGACCACTTCCACCGGAATGGGGCGAACACCCAGGATTTCGCGCCAATGTTCCAGCCGGCGGGCGGTGTATTCCGAATTCACGATCAACTGGGTTCCATAGCGGAACGCGTTCCGCAGCCGCAGCAGGTGCTTCTTGCCCTCGTGCTCCCGGCAGTACTCCGGATAATCGCAGGGAATCGTGTCGTGGATGAAGAAAACCCGCTTCAAATTCGACTGCTTGCCCAGCGCCGCCAGATACGCCGTGCGCCCCAGCATCGAGTGGGAAATCCCGAAAAAACAGCCCGCCTTGCCTTTGCCGCGCCATTGCGCATCAACACGGTAGGATCGCTCGCCTGCCGAGGCATCCATCAGGTCCAGCCGGGAAACGCCATCCTCGCAAAGCGTGCGCAGGCATTTCTCGGCATGGATTCTTGCCAGCCCGCGCCGCCGGGCCTGCCATTTTCCCGCCATCCGCAGGCGTTGGGCGGTGTCGCGGAAGGGAATCAATTGCCGCGGGGTGAATGCCGTTTGCTCCCCCTTCCAGACCGCTTCCAGTTTGTCGGCGAAGGCATTTCCCAACCGCTCGTCGATCACCGAGAAGCCGGCCACACCGTTCACGAGGTATTCCACCGGACCGGTATCGCGCAGCCAGCGCAGGTAGGCCAGATCCACCCGGTCGATTCCGCTGGGGCTCGGGAAGCTGGCGCGGTGGCAAAGCCGGGTGATGTCGAAGTATCTCATGGCCGGAGGGCGGGTGATTCTAGAGCGGTGGCCCGGTCCCCTTCAAGCGCATTCCGGGGCCTCCCCCCCGGGTCATAAAAACCCTAAAATGATGGTGTTCCAGATATCCGCAGGCTTGACACGGCGTGGAAAAAGCCGTTCATGGGCTCGGCCCGCCGTGGCCCCAAGGTCGAGCAGCCTCACTGAGGTTTATTCCCGCACGCATCCCTTACATCCATGTCCAGAGTTTGGCCCGTTATTCGTTTGCTCACGCCGGTTTGTCTCCTTCCCTTCACCTCCTGCACCTTCATGTCACAATCCGGCCCCCAGAACGGGGCCATCCGTGGCGAAGGGCATCCCTATCAGCTCATTGACGTGAAGACCCGCGAGGATCTTCCCGCCCCCGGCCGCTCCTATGGCGCCGGTGATGTGCCGAAGGCGATCAGGGGCTCCAGCTATTCGGACAAGATCCGCGCCCGCGACTCGCTCCGCTTCATCATCACCGATCTAACGGAAACGAGCCCCTTCTTCACGAAGAGCGGCCCCTATGCCTTCGGCCCCGTGGAAGTACCCGAGGACGGCCGCGTCAATATCCCCTACGCGGGTGAAATGCAGGTCATCGACCGCAGCCTGTCACAGGTTTCCAATGACCTGAACGACAAGCTCAAGCCTATCTCCAACACCGCCCAGGCCTCCGTCGGCAGGGCGGGCCGCATTCCCCACACCGCCAACGTCATCGGCGAGGTGAAGTCCCCCGGCCCCGTCCCGCTGGAACGCAGCAATATTTCCTCCTTGGATCTCCTGGCCGCCTCCGGTGGTCCGACCGAGGCGGAGCATCTCTTCAAATACACGTATCGCCGCAACGGCCACGACTACGTCTTTGACTATCAGGGCTTCCGCCAGCGGGCCTTCCCCGTCGAGGAAGGAGACCTCCTCAGCGTCACCACGGACATGTCCAACCGTTTCTACGTGATGGGTGCGATCAACAAGCCCACCACCGTTCCCTTCCCGGTTCCCGCCCCCACGCTGGCGGACGCGATCGGCGCGGCCACCGGACTCGACGAGCGGCGCTCGGACCCCTCCGGTGTTTTCGTCTTCCGCAAGGGCAACCCCGACCAGGTTTTCACCATCAATCTCAAGGATCCCGCCGCCATGTTGCTAACCCAGCGTTTCCCCATCCGTGGCGAGGACCTGGTGTATGTGACGGAGGCACCGCTCGCCCGCTGGAACAGGCTGGTCATGCAGCTCCTCCCGCTGTCCCAGGCCGCTTACAACCTGGACCGCACCACCAGCAACTGATCCCTCCTCATCCGCCGTGTTGAAGATGCGTATCCTCCTGCCCTGCACCGTGCTTCTGTTCGGTTGCGTGCCGCTGGGCCCTGCCCCGAGCCGCAACGGCGGAACCACGTCCCGGCCAGTGGGTTTCCATCCCGCCCGTGTCCCGGATGCACCGGATCTCAAGCGCCTGCCAAACGGCCACTACCGTGTCCGCCAGCCATGGACCGTCGAAATCAACGGCCACGTCTGGCAAGTCCAGAAGGGATACACCTCCAACGGCATCACCGCACCGGACTATCTCAAGAAGAACCTCGGCGACGGCATTCAATACAAGGAAACCTGGGCCGCCGTTTTCCATGACTGGCTCTTCACCCAGGCGGGTGTCTCCAGGGCCCAGGCCGACCGCACGTTTTACGATCTCCTGATTGCTTACGGCATCTCCAAGACCAAGGCGGAGCTGATGTACACCACCGTTTCCGCCTACACCCTGACGAAGTCGAAGAAGCCGTAACGCGTCATGCCCGCCCCCATTCCCATTCCCAAGCACTCGCCATGGGTCACCCAGGTCCTGGTGCTCAACGCGCTGCTCCGCCGCGAGGTCTCCACCCGCTTCGGCGAATACAAGCTCGGGTTCTTCTGGATGCTCTTCGAGCCCCTGCTCGGCGTCATCGTCATCGGCGTTCTCATCGGTTCCATCGCCGGCCGCACCGTGCCGGAGATTCCCTATCCGTTCTTCCTCCTGAACGGGATGCTTCTTATCAAGCTCTTCACGGGCCCGCTGAACACCGGCATGAATGCCATCGGCTCCAACCAGGGGCTCCTCGTGTATCCATCGGTCCGGCCCCTCGATACCTTCCTCGCGCGCTTCCTTTTTGAATTTCTCACCACCCTGTTCTCGTTCAGCCTCTTTTGCGTCGTCGGCCTCTATTATGGCATCGACATGTCGCTCGGCGGTCTGGATGTCGTCTTTGCCTGCTACCTGCTCATCTGGTGTTTCGGCTGTGGCCTCGGCCTGATTTTCGGCGTCGCCTCCGCCCACTACCCGGAGGTGGACAAGGTCGTCATGATCCTCCAGCGCCCGCTGCTCTTCATCTCCGCCGTGCTCTTCCCCGTTTCCGCCATGCCGGCCAGCGCCCAGAAAATGCTGATGTGGAATCCCCTCGTCCACTGCATCGAACTCAGCCGCAACGCGCTCTTCCCGCACTACAATTCGGGCGATGCCGGCCTCACCTACCCCGCCATCGTCGCCACCATCACGCTGTCCCTCGGCCTGACGTTCTTCCACGGCAACCGCCATTTCCTCAGCCAGCGCTAATCGCCGCCGCGTAATGATCGAGCTCCGCAACGTCACGAAATACTACCCCGTCAAGAACGGCGCCAGGTATGTCCTGAGGGATGTCTCGGTCACGATTCCCGACCGCACGAATCTGGCCATCCTGGGACCCAATGGGGCGGGAAAATCCACCCTGCTGCGCCTCATCGGCGGTGCCGAGCCCGCCGACAGCGGCACGATCATCACCGACTCGAACATCTCCTGGCCGCTCGGCCTCACGTCGGGCTTCCAGGGGTCCCTCACCGGCCGCGAAAACGTCCTCTTCGTCTGCCGCATCAACGGCCTCAACCGCGACGAGAGCCGTTATGTCATCAGCCAGGTCACCGAGTTCGCCGAACTCCACGAATACTTCGACATGCCGGTCAGCACCTATTCTTCCGGGATGAAGGGCCGCCTCAGCTTCGGCCTCTCCATGGCCTTCGAGTTCGACGTCTACCTGATCGACGAGCTCACCTCCGTCGGTGACATGATTTTCCGGGAAAAGGCCAAGACCGCGTTTGAGAACATCGCCAAGCGCGCCTCCCTCATTTTCGTTTCCCACAATCTCAAGACTCTCCGCCAGTCCTGCCAGTCCGCCCTCTTCATGCGCGACGGCATGGCCGATTTCTACCTCAACATCGACGAGGGAATCGAAGCCTACACGGAATACATCCGGGACAAGCAAAACGCCACCGCCCCCAGCCAACGCTCGGGGCCCGCACGCAAGAAAACCGCCAAAAAACGGGCCCGGCGCAGGAGGCGCCAGGCCAGACTAAACCAGGAAAATCCGCCTGACGGACCATCCTCTGAAAACTGATGAGCGCCACTTACATCCATACCAAACGGAAAGCCGGATTTTCCCAACTGATCCTCCGCTTCCTTGCCGTCCTCTACTTCGTCGCCCTCGCGGCCAGCATCTTCTATCTCTGGGTCTTCACCAAGGACCGCTTCATCACGACCGCGGAGTTCAAAATCTCGCGCCAGGACACCACCGCGGTTGCCTCCGGCCTCGCGCTTGCCCTGCCCGGCCTGTCGGACTCCGGCTCCGTGGACTCCCAGATTGCCATCGGCTTCATTGATTCCGCGGACCTGCTCCTGGAGCTGGAAAGGGAATTCAAGCTGGTGGAGCACTACACCTCGCCCGCGAAGGACTACGTGTTCCGCATGAAGCCGGGTTCCAACCTGGAAGAGCGCCTCGAATACTACCGCAAGCGCATCTCCGCCCACTTCGACGCGGAGACCGGCATGACGGTCATCACCGTGGACACCTTCGACCCCAAGCTCTCCCGCGACATCGCCGACGGCCTCCTCACGAAGGCCGAGTCCTTCGTCAACGTGGTGAACCAGAAGATCGCCACCAAACAACTCGATTTCATCCGCACCGAGGTCGAACGCGCCGCCAAGAACGTGGAGGACGTCAACCACGATCTCATCGTGCTCCAGAACGAGAACAACATCATCAATCCCGAGGAAGTCATTTCCGCCAACCTCAGGAACATTCAGGACATGAAAATGCAGGCCCTGAGATCCGAGGCGGAAGTCGCCACCCTCCTCCGCGACTCACCGAATTCCCCGCGCATCGAACTCATCAAGAGCAGCACCCGCTCCCTCAATGAATTGATCGACCAGGAAACTGCCAAGCTTTCCGGCCCTGAAAAGAACCGGCTCAACCAGATCCTGCTTCTTTACAAGAGCCTCGAGCTCAGGATCGACCTCGCCACCCGTCTCCGCACCGGTGCGGAACTCTCCCTCGAAAAGACCCGTACGGACGCGATCGCCAATTCCCGCTTTTTCACCGTCATCCAGCATCCCTATGTTCCTGAGGACGTGGGAATTCCGCGCCGGCCCTACGCCACCGCGACGATTCTGATTCTCGGCTTCCTGTTTTTCCTTATTCTCCGCGCGCTGACCCATTCCGTGTTCGAGCGGGTCTGAATCTGATCATCGCCGAGCAGCCCCATGAAATTAAGCGTCAGCCACAACTTCGCATTCCTTTGCAATCCGAAATGCGGATCCACCTCGATCGAGAAGGCGATTGCCAAGTACTGCCGCGTGAGCTTCGGCGGCCATCCCACGCTCAAGCACATCAACGCGAAGACCTATCACCGGCACGTGGTGCCCATGCTTGAGAAGGCCGGCGTCAACGAGAAGATCGAAACTTTTTGCATCATGCGCGAACCGGTGGAACGCATCTTCAGTTGGTACCGCTACCAGATGCGCCCGCTCCTGGCGAACCCGGAACACCATGCCCACGCGAAATACACCGGACACATGACCTTCGAGGAGTTCGTTCTCGGTTACATTTCCGACGACAAGCCGATTCACTCCTCGAAGATCGGCAAGCAGGCGGACTTCATCACCCTTCAGGACGGCACCGTGGGCGTCGACCGGGTCTTCCCCTTGGAAGACATGTCCGCCGTGGAAGAGTTCCTCAGCACGAAGATCGGCAAGAAAATCCGCATTCCCCATCGCAACGTCTCTCCGGTCGAAAAACCCGTGGCAAATCACAAGGCCCCTTCTGGCATCTTCTCGATTTTCGGTTCGAAGTCGAAATCCGCGGCTCCGGCCGCCCGGGCAGCAGCGGCTTCGGAATCCCCGAAAAAAATGGACATGAATATCTCCGCGGAGCTTCTCGGCCGCCTGAAGGAATTCCTTGAGGACGATTACCGGATTTACCGGAAAATCATACGGCCCTGACGCCGGGAGTCCGGTCTTGCACGGGCTGGCGCATTCCCCCATTTTTCCCGCGGGCCGGCATCCGCCCCCGCATCTTTTCAGCATCCAAATATCAGGAACCCATGTCTTCTGCACCCAGCCGCTTCGTCGTCATGTCCGCGATGCGCACCGGCTCCAATCTTCTCCAGCAAAAGCTCAATGCCATCGGCGGGGTCATCTGCCACGGCGAGTTGCTCAACCATTCGTCCGAGGCGGTTCACCCTTCGCTCCGCCATCTGGTGAATGGAGACGACCCGGTCGTGAAGCCCTCCCTGCGCGGGGAAGATCCCGCCGCCTATCTGGAGGCCATCATCAGCCTCACTTCCTCCGACCATGTCGGCTTCCGGATCTTTCCGGACCATGATAACCCAACCCTCAAGGCTCTCATCGAGGATCCTTCCTGGCACAAGATCATTCTCACCCGCAATCTGCTGGAGAGCTACGTCTCCCTGCTCATCGCGCAGCAGAACAACCAGTGGATCATGAACCATGTCGGCACCCGCAAGCCCTGGGCGCCCGTCCATATCAAGCCGGAGGAGTTCAAGAACTACGCCCTCAGGAACTCGACCTACTACTATCATATCATCAGCCGCTGCCATGCCACCGGCCAACCGGTCACGCCTCTCTCCTATGAGACGCTGAACGATCCGGAAACCGTCTCCGCCCTGATGCGCGCATTTGGCGGGGACCGACCCTACAAGGAGGAAGCCGTCACCGCGCTGAGGCAGAATCCCGAGCCCCTCCAGGAAAAGATCAAAAACTACGACGAGATCTCCAAACTGCTCAAACAGCTCAAGGTCGCCGAGTGGCTGACGGATTGATCCCGGTAAACGTTCCTTTCCCACACGTGACAACCACCGGAAATTCAACATCCCCCCGTGTCCTCGTCGGCGGCGCGGGAGCCCCCAACTATGGCGATGAACTGATCGTGAAGGGCTGGATGGATCTGCTGGAAAAGACCGGCCCGGCTGACGGGCAGATCATTTTCTATGAGAATACATCGAGACGCTCGCGGGAGTTCCACCTTCCGGAGGGCCACTCCATGGCACACCGCGTCACCTTCCGGGATGACCTGACCCTGATTGCCAAGGCCGTGCCGGGCCTCACCTTTTGGGAACAGGTCGAGCGGGGCTTCACCTTCATGCGGGACTTCGGATTCTCCAAGCACGGCTACAAGGGTTCCCGCGAACTTTTCGAGGCCTCTTCCTTCCTCCTTCACGGCGGCGGATACCTCAATGACATCCGCTCGGACAAGGCCTTCCTTCTCGGCTTCGTCGCCTCCTTGAAGAAAACCTACGGCATCCCCGCCTATGCCACCGGCATCGGCTTCGGCCCGTTCAAGAAGGAGTGCTCCGATCCTGCCCGCTTCGCGGAGATCATGTCCCATTTCGAAATTTTCGAAACCCGCGACGCGGAAGGATACGAACTGCTCACCCGTCTCGCGCCTTCCGCGAACATCATTGATGGCATAGACGATTGCTTCGTCCTGCCCGCGGAAAAAATGTTCCGCCGGGATTCATCACGGCGGCGCTTGCATGTCTCGCTCATCGCCTCACACTTGATATTCCTCACCCCGCGGTTCTGGGACTGGCTCGGGGAACAGGCGGAGGCCTTCGAGGAAGTCTGCTTCTGGGAAAGCTACCCGTGGAACGACCGTGAGGTGATTGCCCGGCTTGCCGAGGCCGTTCCCTCCTGCAAGGTCATCACCACCCGGGAGCTGGTCCACGAGCACGCGCCCGTCGGCGAGGAAGACGTGTTCCTCACCCACCGCTTCCATGTCCACTTCGCAGCGGCACGGGCCGGGGCACGGGGCTACTACATGGCTCCATCCCTCTACTACCGCCAGAAGCACCAATCCATCGTCGACCTCGGCTCCGGCCTTCTTCCCTTGGATTTGGCCATTCTTCCGGACCTCTCGAACTTGCCGCCCTCTTTACCGCTCGACGAAGCTGGCCTCAGCGCCCGGAAGATGGCCATCGTGGAAACCGTCAATGGCCGCGCGCCCGTCCCGACACTGGCACCATGAACCTCCTCGATCTCATCCTCCCGG
Organism: uncultured Verrucomicrobiales bacterium; assembly: GCA_964247045.1. Taxonomy (GTDB): domain Bacteria; phylum Verrucomicrobiota; class Verrucomicrobiia; order Verrucomicrobiales; family Akkermansiaceae; genus Luteolibacter. The sequence goes on from CAXTTX010000002.1 coordinate 27,393, forward strand.
GCCGGAACGCGCCAAGCATCCCGGAGCGACCGCTTCCCCATTTCCTCGTCATCGGTGTCCAGAAAGGCGGCACTTCTTGGTTGTGGGACCAGCTCAGGCAGCATCCCGGCATCTGGATGCCTCCCTTCAAGGAGCTCCAGTTTTTCAACAGCGAGTTCATCCCTTCCCATCGCTCCTGGACAGTCAAGCACTGCGACCGCGCGATCGAAAAACTCGTCGAGAAGAAAAAGGAGATCAGACAATCCGGCCGCAAACAGGTGTGGGATACCTACCTCACCGCCATCTCCAGGGACCCCAAGCCCTCGTTGGAATGGTACCAGGATTGCTTCCGTTTCCCGGTGCCTCCGAAAACGCTCCTGGGCGACGTGAGCCCGGCTTACTGCACCATCCCGGAGGAAGGTGTTGCCTACGCGAAGGAACTGCTCCCGGATGCGAAGATCGTGATGATCATCCGCAATCCCCACAAACGCATCATCTCCCAATTGCGAATGAAGATGTCCAGTGCCAAGCGGGATCTCGGCAAGTTCCATGCCGGCCAGTGGCACGCTTATGTGGATGACCTGAATCTCTATCAGCGTGCCATCTACTCGGAGTACATCCCCCGTTGGGATCGTTTCTTCGGTGACCGGATCCTCTATCTTCCATTCGATCTCATCCGCCAGGATCCGGCGGCTTTTCTCCACAAGGTGACAAACCACCTCGGCGTGAAATCCTTCACGCCCAAGGCCGCGGACAAGCCCGTGCACGTCACCGAGAAGCACCCGGTTCCCGCACCCGTCGAGAAACTCCTCGCCGAGCGCGTGGAACCGCAGTGGGCCTACCTCCAGGAGCGTTTCCCCGCCGACTTCACCGCCCTCTGCAAATACTGATCCGGCACCGCCATGTTCCGCCGCTTGCTACAAGGCAAATCTCCCTCAGCGGAACCCCGCCTGCTCGGCGACCGGAAAATTCATCTCCACCTCGGCGCCCACAAGACCGCCACCACCTTCCTCCAGAAGACCCTCGCCCGCAACCGCGAGCTCCTTTTGGAAAACGGCGTCCTCTATCTGCCCCTCGCCGAAACCCGGAAGAAGGTCTCCAAGCACCTCCTCGCGATCTCCGCGGAGGACCGCGATCCATCATCCCTCGCCCTCCATCGCGAAAGGCTGCTGAAAGGACTGGATCCTGAAAAACTGGAACACTGCCACACCGTCTTCATCTCGGATGAAAACCTCATCGGCAGCGCGAGCCGCATCCACGGCGGCTCGACCTATCAGGGCATCGTTTCCAAGTTCCGCCATGTCCATGCGGAACTTGGCCCGGACATCACCGTGTCCTTTTCCATCCGCGACTATCCCGGCTTCTACACCTCCCTTTACTCGGAGATCCTCCGTAAGAACCGCTACTTCCCCTTCCGGAAAATGCACAAGATCTTCGGCGAGGTGCCCAGGCTCTGGACCGACGTCCAACAGGATCTCACAACCGCCTTCGGCGCGGAGAATGTGCTCCTCTGGGATTTCCGCGACACCATCGCCAAGCCCGCGGAAGTCCTCGCGATGCTCACCGGCCTGCAAGTCCCCTTCGCCATCGAGGCCCTTCCCGTCCGCGAATCCCTCTCGCGGAAAGCCATCGAGTTCATCCGCGACTTTCAAAAACTTCCTGGCAAGCGGCTTCCCCCCGAGATCATCTGCCAGGTCGCCAACCGGCTCTATCCCCTCTCCGCGCACCCGGAAAAGTTCGACCCCTGGGGACCCGGCGAACGCGAGGCATTGCTGAAGATCTATCAGGAAGAAAAGGGCCGCCTGCCCGTCCGTGCGCTCTAGCCCCCGGAACTCACCAGGCGGACCGGTATTGCCGCGTTCGCTCGTCCTCCGCTTCTTTCTGGGCCCGCCGGGCGTCCTCTAGGTTGTTTCTCCGGATCTGGTCGTCGAGTTCCCGCGCCTGCCGGTTCCGGTCCGCCTCATCGTTTTCCCATCCGGATTCATTGCCGGACCAGACTGCCGCGAGTAGCAAGCCGAGGCTGATGATGCCCACCGCCTTCATCTCGTCATCACTCGGGTTCCACATGGGGCGCCCCCGTCCCTGCGGCTTTTCACCCGTGGAGTCTTCCTTCGCGAGACGCTCATGTTCCTCCGCCGCCGCGGCCCTTCGCTCCTGGTTCTTGCGTTCCACCGCCGCATAGTACTCGGCCTGTGCCGCGTCATCGGCTGCCAACCCGCCCTTGAACTTCTCCTCCAAGGCCGCCCTCCTCAAGGCCGCGGAATCCAGTTCCGCCATCGTCATGATATCCACCGCCAGCCTATCGACTGTCTCCAGACCCGAATCGGTGGCGAGAACCAGCCTCTGATCTTCCTTCGTGATGAGCCTCACCCCGGTGAGCGCCTTGCCTCCGATCTTCGCGGCCGGAACGAAGGTCGCCCTCAGGGCCTTGAACTCTTCCGTTTCGGCCATCTCCGGGCATCGCTTCGCCAACTGAACGAGGAAAGTATAGGAAAGCGCCGATGCGGGGACCGTGAACACGCCCTCGTCGTGCATCAGCCCCAGCTTTCCGTTGCGCAGCGAGGAGGGCCTCACGTTCTTATAGGTTTTGTCGCCCAGCTTTACGCTGGGAACCGTCGCGGGCGGCACGGCGCGTGCGATGTCCTCCGCACGCTGCCTCCTCTGTTCCGCCGCCGCGGTCTCCTCCTCCACCACCACCTTCAGCTTCTCGATTCTCGGTGCCAGGATCGGCGCCGCCTTCGTATACTCCTTCGCCACCCTTTCCATCCTTGCCAGCAACGCCTTCGAATCCACCGTCCGGTAATCGATGCGGTCCACGAGGTGTTGCCCGAGGCCCGATTTCTTCGTCCCGTTGGGCAAGGATAGCCCGTAGGTACCCGACGCCAGCTTCAGCGCCGTATACTCATGGCATGCCGCGTTCGACCGGACCGTGCTGCCGTCAAAAATCACCGCCAGCCCGATGGCTTTCACTTCCGGCGCGGCAGTCACGCGCCCGCACACGACCGCCAGAAACAAAACGAAGTAACGCATGGATGTTTCTAACTAAATGCTTGCCGCCTGTCAAAATGCCGCTATCCGTCCGCGTCGGCACATCTTCCCGGCTTGCGGGCTATGATCCACTTGCGATGTAAAAGTCCTCCGCCCTTCCCGCGGCGATCCCCCGGACAACATTGCCCGATACCGGAATTTCATGCCAGTTTGACACCACGCCTTTCCGGAAGGTGCACGCACCCTTGCTTTCATCACCACCTCCCGGGCAGGCGTCTCAACGGATCTTTGGCAGGATCTTGTTCCGCAACTCCGGATCACGGATCTGATCCGCCCAACCTCGGGCCGGCTTGCGTGCGAACCACCAAAGCCAATGCCGCGGCAGCTCCGAAAACCACAGGCCACTTGAGTTTCATCGGAGGAAATCCTGATGGGAGGGAACGCCGGGGCAGCAGTGCCTGCTCCCCTCGGCCATAACACCTGAATAACGGAAACCGTTCCACTTGCAAGCCCGCATCAGGAGCGTCCCGCCCCGAAAAACGGATCGGCCAGAAGCCCCGCGAACATCGCCGGAAGATCTTCCACCCTCACTTCCACGGCACGGGCGGAAATCCGTGGTGAGAGATCGAACAACGAAGACTTCACCCGCGAAACCGTGTGCGGCAGGGAAGACCCGCGCGTGACCAACACCGGCAACAGCCTTTCGACCTTCTCGAAAGCCTCCAGCTCCGGCTTGCTCTCCGTGGGGTGGATCACCATGACCGGGATCAGCCCCTCCGGCGTCGCATCCACCAGATAACGGCTGAATTGCCGGTTGAAGGCATCCCTCGTCGGATGGCTTTTCTCGGTCAGACCCATCCGCGCGAGTTGGTCCTCCGGCATCCGGATCGAGCCCGGCGAAAACGGCGTGCCCACCCAGCAAAGCTCCGGAATGGATGCCGTGATACGCTCCAGGTCGGCAATCAGGGAGGCATCGTCGGGAAACAGGACCACCGTCGTCCGCGTGATCCCCTGCTTCACCACCACTTGCTTCGGCAGGGCATCCGGATTCTCGGCCCTTTCCGCCTTGTCCTGCTTCAGAGTGGTCTGGACCTTGTCCTGATAGTATCCCGGTACTCCCGTGGTGAACAAATGGTTCTCGTCAATCCGGGCCTGGATCAGGTCCCTCACCTTCGCCAATACCTTCAGCCTCGGTATCCGCCGGCCCGCCAGCTCTTCCGGCCGGTGAAGATGATCGATCATCTCTCCCGCGTCCGGCGAGACCTTTCTCACGAAGAAATGGGGCAGCCGCTTCAACAGCGGCAGGTGGTCGTTGTAGAACACATACGGCCTTCCCGCCGGCGTCAGATGGTGGAGCATCAGTTGCAGGTCCGCGATCTGTCCTTTCGGGATGATCTTCGCGATCACCGTCTGGAAGTAGGACTCGTCGGGAATCCACGTGGACTTGAAAAACTTCGGCACCGACGGATTTTCCTTCGTGAAATCCAGCACCTTCTTGCACGTCGTCCAGCGCAGTGTCCACCACTGCGAGCCCATGTGCGGTCTCAGGTCCGCCGGCATGTGCCGCCGGATCTTCAGCTTCCGCTGCCAGCGCACCATCCGGTCGAAGGAACGCCGGCTGGTCCGGAAATTGAACGGATAGTAAAAACGCAGCCGCTCCGTTCCCAATCCACCCTTGACCCACGATTTCTTCGAAAGGTCGCAGCACTCGATGAAATCCCGGTTCCGGTTGCGCTTCAGGAACTCCTTCAGCTCTCCCATGGGCCGGATCGGAAAGTCCGCTCCGCTCATCAGGTGGATGTATTCCGGTGGGTCGGGCATGGTCTCGAACTCCCGCAACGCCTGCAGCACCGCATCCACCAGGCTCCACTCGCCCCAGACGCAATGCACCTTGGAAATCACCCTCACCTGCCCGGGCTTGTCCGCAGCGATCATGTCCACCGCCTGCCGGTCTTCCTTCGTCGCGCTCGTGTCAAAATGGATCACCACACGGTCGCCTGCTCCCGCCAGCACATCCACCTGCTTCCGGATGGCTTCCGGCTGGTGGTGGGCGAGTATGATGAATCCGAGTTTCATGGGAACTACTTCCAACAACCCGAGGTCATGATGTTGGCCCGGATCAGCGATTCCGTACCCTCGTACCGGGCGGAAACCGGCGTATACAACGAGTAATTCTCCGAAGTCTCCAGACGATGGAGATACTTCTGGTACTCGTTGGAGTTGTTATAGTGGTTCTTGTGTTTGATCGCATGGTCGATCTTCTCGCGGAAAGATGAGACGAACTTGAAATGCAGCAGCGCGCCGGTCGGCTCGTGATTGCGCTTGTGCGCATGGTTCAACACCGCCGGATAGGCCACGTGCGTGCTCAGGAAATACGTGAAGCGCGAGGCCCACTTGACCAGCGGCACCTTGTTCAACGCCGGAGCCGCCGCGTAGTTCTCCGCGTTGAACGCGCGCAGCCTCGGCCCCCCGCGCGTGAAGGTATCCTCATGCCCGCCCTTGATGGAGTAGTAGCCATATTTGTCGAAATACGGCGCGTACTTGAGCGGTGACTCGCCCGATGGAACATGCGCCTCGCCGATCGGCCCTTCCGGATACATGTCCACCAGCAACGTGTAGAAACTGTTCTTCTCCGAGTCGGACAAAAAGGACAGTAGCTCTCTATAAGAGCGGT
>CAXTTX010000003.1:0-1937 GCA_964247045.1 uncultured Verrucomicrobiales bacterium
AGCGGAAAACCGCTCCCTGCCCGGTTTTCGGTCGATGCGGCGGATGCGGGTGGCCAGCTCGATCCATGGCAGGAAAAACCACAGCGCGATGCCGATGATGCCGCCAACCAGCTTGCCACTGACGAAATATCCGAAACAAAACGTCGCGCCGAGGAAGGTAAGCGCTCCCAGCTTGCGCAGCAGGTTCATCCGCGCCGAACGCAATGCAACGGCGAGGACGACCAAGCCGATGACGGTTAAGGTTTCACGCATGGGAGTTCAATTTCAAGGCTGCCTGAACGGCAGGTTTAATGAGTCCCACGGCAAGTGTGAGGGCGCAAGGGCTTGTTTTTGCACAAAAGTGCGGATTTGCGGCGTTTAGACCCATGATTTTTTCAAAAGCTCCCGCAGCCGCGCCGGGTCGGTGGCGGAGGTTTTCGCGACAAAGCCCCGGGCGTGGGCGAAATGGACGTCCTCGCAATCGCCAATGCGGGTGAAGTCCAGGCCGGGATGGTCGTTGTGCCGGGAAAGGCCGAAACCGCCTCCGCGGCGGTCCGGATACACCAGCCCGGCGATTTCCCCTTCTTCCGGACGGGAGTCGATGAAACGGCCCAGTCCGGCGGACGGCTCGTCCGGCGACGGGTCCTGCCTCGGCACAAACAGCACCTTGAACGGACCCTTCGAAGTTTGGATTTCCCAAAATTCCCCCACCCTGGCAATCGCATCGAGCCGGTCGCGAAGGTTCCGGAGGTAGGACAACAGGTCCTCCCCGATCCAGCGCATCACCTCCCACAGCGGCTCGCCGGGAGCCAGTTCCGAAACCGCGGCAAAGCGGCGGAGGAGGGTCGTATCGATGGGTGAGTTCAGCTTGAAAAGGGTTTCCCGATCCACCCCGAGCCAGCGGGCCGTCTCCACGGGTCCCCGGGTGTCGAACCATTCGGCAGGCTCGAGCCAGTCGCAGAATTTGCGGGCGTCCTCGTAAAGTCCCATGTGCTGGAGCACCAGACTCAGCGAACAAAGCGGCGGGTGATCTTTCGGAAACTGGTGGTGGTCGAAATTCCCCCGTGCGGGCTCATGTTCGTGACCCACATCGACAACAGCGAGCAATGGATCGGCCAAGTCCTCCGGACCCGGCTCGCGGCGGACGATGGAAACCGGGTTTTCGGCAAGCAGGAGGCAGCAGGCCAGGAACTCGTCCTTATGGGAGCCGCCGGGGTGGGTGAGGATGCGTGAAAATGCCATTTATTCGTGAGGGCCGCAACCTACGGGGGTTTCCAGACATAAGGAAAGCGATTTGCGGGAATGCGAATTTACAAAATTGCTGGCCTCTCTGGGGAAATCCCCTAGCTTGCTGGAATGTTTAACCCATTAAGCTATGTAATTTTATGCACTTTGGGGGTGCAGGCCGCTTGGAGCGCGCCGGTCATCAGCGAGTTCATGTCGGACAATGAGTCCACTATAGCGGACGAAAATGGGGACTTTTCGGATTGGGTTGAAATCCATAACCCGGATTCCACACCGGTTTCGCTTGAGAACTGGTACCTCACGGACAGCGCGACGAACCTGACCAAGTGGAGGTTCCCCGCGGTCACCCTGGCACCCGGGGAATTCAAGGTGGTGTGGGCCTCCAACAAAAACCGGCGCAACCCGGCCGCGCCGCTGCATACGAATTTCGCCCTCTCCAAGGACGGCGAATTCCTCGCGCTCGTGCACCCTGACGGGACCACGCTGGAGCAGTCTTACTCACCCACTTTTCCCGCCCAGAAGGGAAACGAGTCGCACGGCTTGATGTTCGACACGGCGACCTTGCTGGCGGCGGGAGCGGCAGGAACCTACAAGGTTCCGGCGAACGCGGGAGACCTGCCGGCGGGCTGGAACGAGCCCGCCTTCACGGCCACCGCCTGGACGAGCGGACCCAGCGGCTATGGCTTCGGCATCACCGTGCCGGGCATCACGGT
>CAXTTX010000003.1:1947-2682 GCA_964247045.1 uncultured Verrucomicrobiales bacterium
GCAAGTTTCAAAAAGCGGCTACATCACCGGGCTGGTTGACGCCCTGAACCTGCTGGCCTTGCCCCCATCGAGCCCCGGCGTGCTGATGTCCACGACGACGATCCGGGAAAAGGTGAACATCCTTGGCGAAGGGTCGGACGGTCACTATGCGTTCAATGACTCGCCCCCGGGCGGAGCGGCGGACCACTACGCCCTCGAGGCTACCGGTTTCATCACCATCCCCGCGACAGGTGCCTACACCTTCGGCGTGAACTCGGATGACGGCGGCAGGATTCTCATCGATGGAGTGGAAATCATGCGCGATGACAGCGGGCACGGTCCGCAGGACCACTTCGGAACCGTCACGCTCACGGCCGGCCAGCACTCGTTCCAGATGGTGATGTATGAAATGGGGAGTGGCGACGAGGCGGAGTTCTTCGCCGCCGCCGGCACGCATACCTCGTTCGACGCCGGCCTGTTCCGGCTCGTGGGGGACGTGGCAAACGGCGGCCTGGTGGCCAGGACCGGGACGCCCGGAGCGGGCAGCGCGGTGGCAACCGACATGGCCGCGGCGATGGCGGGCCGGAATAGCGCCCTTTTCCGGATGCCATTCGTCAGCAGCGGCAGCGGGAGCGCGTTGGCGAAGAACCTTTCGTTGATCATGCGGTACAACGATGGCTTCGCGGCATGGATCAACGGATCCCCGGTCGCATCGGCTAACGCCCCGGGTTCGCTGGCATGGGATTCCGCGGCGAC
>CAXTTX010000003.1:2692-6380 GCA_964247045.1 uncultured Verrucomicrobiales bacterium
ACTTCTGGTTGACGTAAGGATCGTCCGGCATTCCGCTGCCGGAACTGACCCACGCGGCGAGCTCGATCCAGTCGCGCCGCTACGTGCCGTTCGCCGCCTTCATCAGCGGTTCGTTCACCCGCGCTCGGGCGAATGCGGCGATCGTTGCCGGATGCCTGCTGGAAGCGGCGGCGACGGCATCGCTGACGACGGAATCCAGCCTGCGGAAACAGGGCTTCAACCTGACATCCAGCCTGCCCTCCCTATCAAACACGCAAAACGTCCTGGCGATTCAGGGAATGAATTTCTCCTCCGCCGACGGCAGCTTCCTGATGCTGCCGGAACTGGTGATGGGACAGCTTTCGACGACGAACACGAACACCGTGGCCTATGGCGAAGGACTGGCCACACCGGGATGGATCAACGGGCCGCCAAGCTCGCTGGGCGAGGTCGCGGACACGCAGTTCAGCATGAAACGCGGCGTCTATGACGCGCCCATCACTCTGGCCATCACCTCGGCCACTCCCGGCGCGGCGATCCACTATACCACCGATGGCTCCACGCCGACTGACACGCACGGCACGCTCTACACCGGGCCACTCGCGATTTCCTCGACCACGGTCGTGCGGGCACGGGCCACCCTCACCGGGTGGGAACCAACGGACGTGGATACCCAGACCTACTTGTTCCCGAACGACATCATCGTCCAGTCACCGACCGGGGCAACGCCTCCGGGATGGCCGACGACGAGCGGCACCAACCAGGTGCTCAACTTCGGCATGGACCCGGATATCGTTAACAACAGCAACGTCGATCTCGGCGGGCCGGCGACGGTAAAAGCCGCGCTCAAGGCGTTGCCCTCCGTCTCGATCACGACGGATCTGCCAAATCTTCTCAACATCAATGGTTCGCAAGGCATCTATGCGAACCCGGACCAGCGCGGCTTTGCATGGGAGCGGCCCGTTTCCATGGAATGGATCAACCCGCCAACCGTAACCCATCCGAATGGCACCAGCGAATTCCAGATCAACGCCGGCATCCGGGTGCGCGGCGGTTTCTCGCGTTCCTCGGACAATCCGAAACACGCGTTCCGCCTGTTCTTCCGCGACGAATATGGCGAAAGCAAACTCCGCTATCCCTTGTTTGGAAAAGACGCGGCCCAGGAGTTCGACAAGATCGACCTGCGGACCGCGCAGAACTATTCGTGGTCCTTCGGCAACAGCGACCAGAACACCTTCCTGCGCGAGGAATCCACCCGGCAAACGCAGCTCGACATGGGCTGGGCCGGCTCCCACGTGCGCTACTTCCATCTCTACGTGAATGGCATCTACTGGGGTCTCTACGACCTCGACGAACGGACGGAAGCCGCCTTCTCGGAAACCTACCTCGGTGGCGACAAGGAAGACTACGACGTCGTGCGCCCCGAGCCGGAGGAGAACTTCAACATCAGCGCGACGGATGGCAACCTCGCGGCTTGGCAGGAACTCTGGACCAAGGCGAAGGCCCACCGCGCCTCCGCGACCAACGCGAATTATTTCAAGCTGATGGGACTCGCCGCCGATGGCGTGACACCCACCTCGGACCCGGTGCTCCTGGACCAAGACAGCCTGATCGACTATCTCCTCATCACATTCTGGTCCGGAAACTTCGACGGCTGTGTCTCGGCCTTCCTCGGCAATGAGAAGGCGAACAACTGGTTCGGCAGCCGTCGGCGCGACAACAACCCGCGGCAGGGATTCCAGTTCTTCGTGCATGACTTCGAGCACTCGCTGTTCAACACGAACGAGGACCGCACCGGCCCCTTCAATAGCTCGAACGAATCCAATTTCCTGTTCTACAACCCCCTGTTCCTGCACCAGGACCTCACGGCGAACGCGGAATACCGCATGCGCTGGGCGGACCGCATCCAGAAGCACATGTTCAACAATGGCGCCCTGACTTCCACCGCCTGGCAGAACCGGATCAACAAGCTGGCCGCGGACGTGGACAAGTCGATCGTCGCGGAAAGCGCGCGCTGGGGCGACGTCGGCGACAACCTCCGCACCAAACAAACCTGGATCAACGCGCAGACCCAGTTGCTGAACTATCTGACACCGCGGAGCACCGTGGTGCTCAATCAGCTCAAGGCGGACAATCTTTATCCCAACCTCACCGCGCCGGTTCTCAATCCGTCGGGCGGCTATCAGCCCACCGGGACACAGGTGGCCATTGAAGGGCCTTCCGGAGCAACCTTGCACTACATGGCGGATGGCAGCGACCCCCGCGCCGTGGGTGGCAGCTTGAAATCCGGCGCACTGACTTATGTGGCATCCACGTCCACCTCATCCCTGGTGCCATCCTCCGCCAGCGGCTGGAAGTACATGCACACCGGCCCGAACCTTGGCACCACCTGGCGGGAGGACGGCTACAATGACAGCGCCTGGCCATCGGGAACCGCGGAACTCGGCTATGGCGACAATGACCAGGCCACCGTGATTCCCATCGTGGACATCAACCCGGGCGTGGGTGGAATCCAGCGTCCGGCCACCTATTACTTCCGCAAAACCTTCACCGTTTCCGACCTCAGCCAGCTCAGCAGCCTCAAGGTCACCGCGGAGTATGACGACGCCTACGCCGTCTATCTGAACGGCACGCGCGTCGCGGGCAACTTGCCGGTGAACCCCGCCTACAACTACTACTCGGGCTCCGTCATCGAGGACACCATCGCCGTGACCACCTTCTCGCCCGAACTCCTGCGCCTGGGCACAAACACGCTGGCCGTGGAGATTCACCAGGCGAACGACTCGAGCGCGGACATCAGCATGAACTGCGCGCTGGAGGCCACCCGCTCGAACAGCCCGACTCCCCTGTTCCTTACGGGCACCGGCCCGAAGCACCTGATGGTCCGTGCCAAGAACGGCTCGGTGTGGAGCGCCGTCACGGAAACAACCTATCAGGTCGGCACCAGCCTGCCAACACCGGCAGACCTCGTGATTTCCGAGATCTCCTACTTCCCCGCCGAGCCGAACGGCGACGCGGAGTTCCTGGAACTCCAGAACGTGGGAACCAACGCGCTGGATCTATCCGGAGCAACCTTCTCGGAGGGCATCGAATTCACCTTCCCCGCCGGCACCACACTGGCAGCCGGAGCAAGAACACTCGTGGTGAAGGACCTCGCCGCGTTCCAAACCCTCTACGGCACCGGGAAACCGGTGGCAGGCATATTCGAAAATGAAACCGGCCTTTCCAACACCGGCGAACGGCTGAGGTTGGAAGCCGTGAATGGCGATACCCTGCTGGATTTCACCTTTGGCATCGCCTTCCCGTGGCCCACATCCGCCGCGGGCCAGGGCCGAACATTGGTGCTTGTAAATCCGGAGGACCCGGACAACTCGCTTTCCTGGCGCCCCAGTGTTGCCACGGAGGGCAGCCCCGGCACCAGCGATGCCTATTCCCGCAACCCCGGCGAAGGACTGCTCGAATACACCATCGGCTCCAACCTCCCGCTCTTCAACCGCGGAACCCAACACTTCTCCGTCACCCGCCGCCTCGGAGCCGACGACGCGACACTGCTGCCGGAATGGAGCAACGATCTCACCGAATGGCACGCGGACTCCCTCGAACTCATCTCAGACACGCCCCAGGGCACGGGAGCCTCGCTGATGACATGGAAGCTCGATCCCCTCCCCCCCGGCGATGCCTTCATCCGCCTGAAGGTCGCCGAAAAGCC
>CAXTTX010000003.1:6390-9295 GCA_964247045.1 uncultured Verrucomicrobiales bacterium
GGGGAATTGAATTTCATACCAACCGGGGAACACCCATCTTTTCCGAAATCCTGCAACAAGCGGTGACGGATTCTTAAGCAGGTAAGTGAACGGTGGATGTGGTCCGATGGACGGGCTACCTGCCGGATACAAATTCCCCGAACACGGACCCATGAAACCATTACCCGTCAAATCCCTGTTGCTCGTCTCCACCCTGTTCACGCCCTTGCTGCCGGCACAGGACCCGCCGGCAAAGATCCACGAGATCGAACAGAAGGTGCTGCAAAAACAACATCAGGAGGCCGTCCTCGCCCTCGTCGAATCGGCGGGCGAAGGCCGGGACAGCAAAACTGGCGCCAACGCGGATCTCATCGGCAAGCGCGTGCAATGGCTCACCCTCGTGGGCAACCAGTTGGAACCGGGCAGCAAGACCTCCGCTGCCAATCAAGAGGAGATGACGAAGAGCGCCGGCACCCTCAATGACCTGGCATGGGACATGATCACCTCTCCGGATGCGGGTGCCCGTCATCCTGAAACCGGGCTGAAGCTGGCAGCCATCGCCCTCGAACTCGGCGGCGAAAACTGGCCCCTGAAACCGAACGCGCTGGATACCAAGGCACGGGCCTTGTTCCTGCTCGGAAAGCACGGGGAGGCGATCACCGAGCAGGAGAAGGCAATCGCGGCGGCCACCGTCGAAAACGACAAGGCGGGATTTGAAGCCACGCTCGCCGCCTATCGGAGGGACGAGTTGCCGGAGGTATCCCCGCCTGCCCAAGCTATTCCAGAAGCAACTGAACCCTTGAACGGCACCGCCTATATTCTGGACAAACTCAGGCGCATCGTCATCCCGGTGGTCGATTTCGAAAACACGAGCCTGGAAGAGGCCGTCGATTTCCTGAGGCTTCGGGCGAAAGAACTCGATGCGGCTGAACTCGATCCCTCCCGCAAAGGCATCAACTTCGTGATCCGGCGTCCACGTCTCAAGCCTGCCTCGGCTTCCGGAACCACGTCAGGCCCGGGCTCCCCGCAACCCGCGGCCGACCCGGGGACCCTCCGCATCGGGGAACTCCGCCTGCGCAACGTTCCGCTTGCCGTCGCCCTGAAGTATATCTGTGACGCCACCCGCTTGCGTTACAAAGTGGATGATTTCGCCGTCACGCTCGTTCCCGTGGACGAGCCCGAAGACCTCTTCACCCGGACCTTCAGGGTGCCACTGGATTTCTACATTAAGCTGGATTCCGCATCAGGCACGAATACCGCTCCCGGGACGGCTCGTCCCCCCGTCATCGAGTTGCTCAAGGCCTTCGGTATCAATTTTGGCGAAGGCAGCTCTGCAAGCCTGGCCTCTCCCGGCTTGCTGATGACCACCAACAAGCCAAGCGAGTTGGACAAAATCGAGCAACTGATCCAGGCGATCCAGGCGGAGGACGACAGCGAGCGTGCCAAGAGAAGCGCCCCCGCCCGGCCACGTGCGACTCCGGCCGTCCCGGGCGAGCGGTAAGGAAGCTTTCGGCACGGGGTCTTCCCCCCTTTTCGGAAAACACTGGCAGGAGCAACCCAGCCGGTGCTTTACGGTTTGTCGGGTTTCGCCTGTCGTGCCATGCTTCGCTAGCGGGATGTTATCGTCTCTCCTTTTCCTGATCTGATCTCCATGCCGAATGACTTCCACACCCACCTGGGAGAATTCCACACGACGCGGTGGTCCATCGTCATCGGCGCGCAGGGCCATTCGCCGGCGGAGGTCAATGCCTCCGTGGAGTCGCTTTACCGGCAATATCTCTCCCCCCTCTATGCCTACGTCCGCAGACGCGGCTACCCGCCGCATGACGCCCAGGACCTGACCCACGACTTTTTTTCCAAGATGCTGGAGAAGGGCTGGCTGTCTTCGGCAAATCCCGATCGCGGGCGGCTTCGAACCTTCCTGCTGGTGGCGATGAAGCGCTTCCTGGTGAACGAGTGGCACCGCGCGCAAGCCGGGAAACGCGGCGGCGGCGCGCAACTCGTCAGCCTTCAATCCGAAGAGGGTGAACGCCTGTTTTCAGCTGACAGCGCGGCAAGCTCGACCCTGCCGGATGAACTGCTGTTCGACCGGAACTGGGCGATGGTGCTCATGCGGACGACACTGGATCAGCTCCGGCGCGAGTACGAGCGGAGCACGAGACCGGGGGACTTCGCGGTGCTGAAGTCCTGCCTCACGGCGGAGCGAGGAAACATCGACTATCCCGCGATCGCACGCGAGCTGCAACTGCTACCGGCATCGGCGAGAAGCCTGGTGCACCGCTTCCGGAAACGCTTCCGGGAGATCTTCCGCGCGGAGGTGGCGGGCACGGTCTCTTCTCCCGACGAGGTGGAGGATGAGATGCGGGCGCTGATTTCAACCCTGGGGCACCGGTGAACAAGGCTGTTAGAAAACAGGAGCCGGTGAAGGCGGGAGCAGGCGCCGGGACCGCGTGCCCGCGTTGCGGCGTGCCGCTGGCGGGGGGCAGTGTGGATGGCTTGTGCGCCAGTTGCCTGGGAGCACTGAACTTTGACACGCTCACCCGCTTCGGAGGAGCAGCGGATGAGGAACCCTATGCCGTGCCGACCGTGGAGGAACTGGCGGAATTTTTCCCGCACCTGGAAGTGCTGTCGCTGATCGGGCGCGGTGGCATGGGCGTGGTTTACAAGGCGCTCCAGAAATCACTGCACCGGCAGGTGGCTTTGAAACTGCTGGCCCCGGAGCGCGCGGGAGATCCCATGTTCGCGCGGCGCTTCGCCACCGAGGCACGGTCCCTCGCGGCCCTCAACCATCCCCACATCGTGGGCGTGCATGACTTCGGCGAGGCCGGAGGGTACTTCTATCTGCTGATGGAATTCGTGGACGGGGTGAACTTGCGGCAGTTGATCCGGAGCCGCCGGCTGAGCCCGGACGAAGCCCTGGGGATCA
>CAXTTX010000003.1:9305-12767 GCA_964247045.1 uncultured Verrucomicrobiales bacterium
ATCATCACGCCGGTGTGCGATGCGCTGCAGGCGGCCCACGAGCGCGGCATCGTCCACCGCGACGTGAAGCCGGAGAACCTGCTCATCGATCGCAATGGCATCGTGAAGATCGCGGATTTCGGGATCGCCCGGATGATGGATGAATCCGCCGGGGAGGGAACTTCCCAAGGGCCGCACGACCTTCCGCCGGCGCATACCTTGGCCGGCGGAACGCCGGATTATGCGGCCCCGGAGCAGCGTGCCTCGGCACCGTCCGACCACCGGGTGGATATCTATTCCCTGGGCGTGGTGCTCTATGAAATGATCACCGGGGAGCGCCCGGGCAGCGGGGTCATCACGCCGCCATCACGGCGCGCGGCCGTGGATATGCGGATTGACGAAGTCGTTCTGAAGGCCCTGCAGGAAGAGCCGGACCTGCGCTTCAAGACGGTGGCGGAATTTCGCCAGCACTTCGAGGAGGCGAAGAAACCCATGGAGCCAAAGACGGTGGATCAAGATCCTCGGGCCTGGTGGCAGCGGAAACGCGGGCTGGCTGCGATGATTGCCGTGGGCTTGATGGGAGTGATGGTCGCCGCGGGAATGATGATCAAGGGTTCTCCTGTTAATAAGACCGGCCCTCCTGCCCCGGAAAATGTCGGCGAGCCGTTGTTGGAGATGGGCTCCCTGGAAGAAGCTTACCAAGCCTTCGGGGAGAACTTCGCGGCGCTTCAGGAGGCGCGGGAAATCCAGGTCGTGGGCCTGCCGGACGGCGGCGATGCGCCCGCCGCACAGACCGAAGTGGTGAGGGCGTTCGAAGCCCGCGACCGGCAACTCCGGGCAACGATCTCGCGCATGACCAAGGGAAGAAAGTAGCAGAAACGCTCGTCGTTCGTTGTGCCGTCTTCAGACGGTCTGCCGGACAGACATTCCCTACCCACAGGATCTCCAAACTCACGGACTTTTGCCAAGGGACCGGCACAAGCACGTCCGGAGTACCCCCCATTTCTGACTTCCGCCTCGTTTTTCACAAAGGATTTATCAATGCTTCACCCGTGGCCGCCAGTGGATGAATCAACCGGCCCGCGGATGATGAATAACGCGCCGCAACCTGATCCCATCCAGCCACCCCGAAACATGCGCACCGAAGCCCCCGCATCTCCCGAGTCCTTCCGGACCCGCTTCAGGAAGAACCTGTTATATTGGACCCTCCATTGCAGCCTGAACGCGCTGCCCAGTTTCAGCATCGCGCTTTTCTTCGTGGGCCTGGTGAAAAGTCCCCCGGCGATCGCCGTGATGTGCTGCGCGATCGCCACCTTCGTTCTGCTCTACGCCTTGCTGACCTCCATCGACAGCTCCTTGGCAAGGAGGGATCACCTTCTTGCACGGGCCATGCGGGTGGGAACGATGATCCGGGCATGGCTATCCGGCCTGTCGCTGATTCCCATCCTGACCAATAGCCCCCAATTCAGCCCGGACGCCTGGTGCGGATTCGCCGCGCTCTGGTTGCTGGAGCAAGGTAGCCGGAGCCTCCGCTTCCGCACTCCCAACTGGAGCGGCACTGAGGACGTGGGAAACCTATGGTGGGTATATTCCGCAACCATGCTCGAGGGCTTCATCCTCTCCCTCTTCCTCTTCACCTTCGCCTTCTTCGCGCTGGTCGTCCTGCAGGCCCGGGCCCGCAGGCAGTTGTTCCTGAATCCGGACCCGCGGCATGAGGGCGGAATCTGATAGGAATACATCCCCACTTCCCGATGTCACCGGAACCCGCATCCACCATTTGTCCCCGGTTTTGGCCGCGGTTCAAGGAGCGCCTCGCCTACTGGTCCCTGCACTGCTCCCTGAACGCGCTGCCCAGCTTCGGCATTGCCTGCTTCTATCTGGACCTGCTGAAAAACCCTTCCGCCGTCATGGCGATGCTCGCCGACATCGCGACCTTCGTCCTGCTCTATGCCACGCTGACCTCGCTCCAGACTCCCTTCGCCGATCAAGACCATCCCTTGGCCCGCGCGCTGCGGATCGGCACGAAAATCCGCGGCTGGATCTCCGCCCTGTCCGTGGTGGCGGTGGCCTCCGGGGCCGGCCTCCTGACACCGGACTTCTGGTGCGGATGGCTCGCCATCTCCATCCTGGGATCGGTGGCGAAACTCGCACCCGCGTCAGGGATGGACTACCTGGATGCCGCCGGATTCGCCCGCACCTATCTAACCACCGTTCTCGAGGGACTCATCCTGTCCTTCTTCCTGCTTCTATTCTCTTTCCTCGCGCTGATCGTCCTGCAAGCCCGCGCGAGAAAAAACGCATTCATCAATCCCAGCCCGCGGCACCCCGGCGGGATCTGATTAAATATTCCTCCCGCGCCAATGCCGCGGTTCACCGCCCCGCCGCCTTCAGGCCCTTGACCACCGCGTCCAACGCGGGTTTCGCTTCCAGCTTCCGGTCCCACAACAGCGGATGGTTCACCCGCCCCTTCACCGGGAAATCATTCAGCCACGTACGCCCGTCGTGCGTTCCCCAGAACCCGATCATCGTCACCGCCGGATTGCTCGTGATCGCCCGGAGGACCTCCGCGTATCGTTTCGCCAGCCTCTCCTGCACCTCCGGCGGCAAACCATCCGGATAGGGATTCGCTCCCTTCTCCGCCTTGCCCAAATCCGCACCACCCCCCTCACGCGGCAGCGGATCGATATCCAATTCCGTGATCATCACTTTCAGCCCCGTCGCGGCCAGCGTGTCGATCCCCTTGGAGATCACCTCCGCCGGCGGCCAGTCCAGCAGCCAGTGACCCTGAATGCCGATCGCATCGATCTTCACCCCCTTTGCCTTGAGATCCCCTATCAGCTTCACCGCCTTCTCCAGCTTCCCCGGCTGCTCGATGTTATAGTCATTGTAATAAAGTTCCGCGGAGGGATCGGCGGCATGGGCGAACTCGAAAGCCTTCTGCACATAATCCTCGCCGATCGCCCGGAAAGCCGGCGTATCCCGGAAAAACTCGCCCTCCTTGTCGCTGATCGCCTCGTTGACGACGTTCCAGATTTTCACCCTCCCCTTGTAGTGCCCCACCACCCCGTCGATGTACATCTTCAGGTTCTCAAGCGCCTTCTCCCGCGGCAGCGGCTTGCCATCGGGAGATTCGAACAACCACTTCCGGGCGACGAAATGCCAGACCAGCATGTGCCCGTACACGGGCATCTGGTGCTTCTCCGCGAAGGCCACGACCTTGTCCCCTTCCCCGAAGGTGAACTTCCCTTTCTCATCCACCAGCTTCTCCTGCATGAAGTCATACTCCGGCGTGATACAGTCGAACTGGCTGGTGACGATCCCTTCCAGCTTCGGATCACCCAGATCACGCGTCGCGATGGCGCAGCCGATCTGGATCCGTGCCGGCGCGGCCTCCTTGAGACTTTCCGCAAAGCACGGTGCGCAAGGTAGCACCAACAGGGCAAGGAAGCGGGCGGGAAGCGAAAACATCGGGCCAGTCATACG
>CAXTTX010000003.1:12777-22347 GCA_964247045.1 uncultured Verrucomicrobiales bacterium
CATCGCCCGCCACCGCCGATGCCCTCGCGGGAGCCATCGCCACCTCTTCCAATCCGTAAATCCGTGCAATCCGTGGTTCCACAAATCGTCACTTCATTATTCAAATCTGATACCCGCACGCCAAAAAATGCCGCAGACCCTTTCGAGCCTGCGGCCATCGGTGCGGAATCATCCGCGGAATTCTTTCCCCTTACGGAAGCAGTTTCACCTGCAACTTCATGAACCGGCGCGTGGCCGCGGTCTGCGCGACGCTGTCCCGGTAGGTCACCGTCTCGGTGCCATCGCCATTCGCCACGGGGCTTCCCACCAGCACCGCGTCGTTCTGCCAGGTCCCTGGCAGCGAGGCATTCGTCTGCGCGGTGTAGGTCAGCTCCGGAGCAGCAAGCTGTCGGCGGAACGTCAGCGTCAGGTAATTGCTGCCGCTGATGTTCACCTGACCGATGACCGGCGTTCCCACCTGGCTGGAAGTCTTCGGAGCGAGGTTCAGCGCGAACTCCATCAGGTTGACGATTCCGTCATTGTCCGGATCGGCGAAACTCCCGCTGATGCCAACGCTCTCCAATTCCAACGGAGTGAACTTGAGCTCACGCCAAGTCTGATAGGCAGTGAGCGCACCCGGATCGCTGATGCTGACCGTCGTGGACTGCGTCGCCCCCAGGATCGCTCCACCGAGCAGCGGCTGGCCAAGGTTCACCGTGAAAGTCTCGGTAGCTTCCGTGAGCGCGTCGGTGGTAATGGGCACCGTGATGGTCTTCACCACCGCATCGCCGTTCGCCCAGGCCAAGGTTCCGTTGGGGGTGGTGAAGTCCGCGGCTCCGGCGGTGCCAGCGACCGTCGAATAATTCACGCTCAGCGCCCCTGCGGAACCACCCGCACGGGTGACCGTCAGAACCACATTGCTACCCTCGCTGGCCGAAGCCGTGGCGGAGGCAAGCTGGATCGTGCCCGGCAGCGCGGGAAGGCCGCTGAACATGCGATAGAGAGGGTGATCGATTTGGCCTTGGAAGTTCCCATAGTCCGAACCAAACACGATCTTGCCGTCCGCCTGCATCGCGAGGGCATTCACATTCACATTCGGACCGGCAGCGGCCGCGAAGACCGGATCCACCACGCCCGCGCTGCTGAGCCGGACAAAATGAGGTGCGGGAGAACCGTTGAAGGTGGTGAAGGTGCCGCCAATCAGGATCTTGCCATCCGGCTGCACCAACACGGTTCTGCACTCGCCGTTGGAAGTGGCAGGGAAGGCCGCATCGAGCGCGCCGGTGTCGGCAAGCCGGGCGAATCCGCCGCGTGCCGTGTTGTTGTAGGCACCGAAACCTCCCGTAATCAGGATTTTCCCGTCGAGTTGCAGCGCGATGCCATTGATCGAAATCAAGGTGCTGGTGTTCCCTTCTTCCGTCGCTCCATCCGTCACGCCGTTGAAGGCCGGGTCGAGCGTGCCCGTGGTGCCGAGGCGGCAAATGCTGGCCCCGCCCGTGTTGAAATAGAAGGCACCACCCACCAGCAATTTGCCGTCCGCCTGCAGGGCAAGTGACGAAACGGACCAGCCTTCATCCGCGCCGGCGAAGTCGGGACCGGTGAAGCTGCTATCCAGGCTGCCATCCGCATTTAAGCGAGCAACGAATTCCCTTGGGCTGCCGTTGTAGCTGCTGAAGTTTCCGCCGATAAGCACTTTGCCATCCGGCTGCACAACGACGGCCCTGACTTCGCCATTCGCCCCGGTCCCCGGATTGAAGGCGGCATCCAAAGATCCGTCGGCATTGAGGCGGGCCACCCGGTTGCGGGCGACGCCGTTCATGGTGGTGAAATTGCCAACGACCAGGATCTTGCCGTCCGGCTGCCTTGCCAGGTCATACACCGTGGTGTCTGCGCCCGCTCCACCGGCGGTGCCGAAGGTGTTGTCATAAATCCCCGCGCTGGTCATCCGTCCAATCCCGCGATGAGCGTCGTTCCCGATTTGCGTGAAGGGCCCGGCAATCAGGAGGCTGCCATCTGGCTGCACCACCGTCTTGATCACCGAATTGTTGATAAAGGTTGCGATCAAGCCCGTGTCAATACCACCCGGATCCACGATACTCACAGTAGCCACTGGGGAATCCACCACCACTCCGCCACCGGTCACGGCGCTGAGGGTCACGGTGAAGTTTTCAGAGCCCTCGGGAAGCGCATCGGCGACAACCGGGATGTTGATCGTCTTGTCCGCGCCATCGCCATTGGCCCAGGTGATGTCGCCGCTGCTGGCGGTGAAGTCGGCGGGAGAGGTGGCACCCGTGAGTCCAACTCCGGGTGAAGTCGCCCAATGCACGCTGACGGCACCAACGGAATTGTTGCTGCGGCTCACGGTAATGGCCGCATTGCCGCTCTGTTCATCCGTGGAAAAGGTGGAACTGGTCCAGGCGATCCGCGGCTGGAAGCCGACTTGGACATCCAGGTATTCATCCGCGCCGCTGCCGCCGCGGGCGACTGTGGTCAGGGTGATGCCTGCGGCCGTGTCGTTGAAGGATTGGCCGACGGCGAGCGGGGCGTCATTGACCGTGTTGCCCGGAGTATTCATGTCCAGAATCAGGGAGTTGGTGTTTTGATTGGCTCCCCACACGATATAGGCACCGTTGTTGTAACTCTCGTTGCTGGTGGCGCGGCGGTAGCCGATCCAGTAATCCTGCGTCCGGTTGCGAACGATTTTCAACCCAAGTGGATTCGCGAGATTCGCGGCCGCCGAGTCGAAGCGGTGAAGGCGGTAGGTTCCACCGCTGGTGATCGTGGTGACCGCGGCATCCGGCATCCATTGGACGAGGCTCCTGTTCCAATGGCTGAACTGGGTGGAGAAGTCGGATCCATCTCCCATCACGTCCCACTTGTCGCCGTATTCCTCGAGCGTGCCGGTGGGCGAAACGGGATTCCCGTCGGTGACCACCCACGAGCTGGCGTGGTTCATTCCGTAGGTGTGGCCCGTTTCATGGGCGATGACATTCAGTTTGTAGTAGCCGGTGATCCAGATGTTTTTGCCAGGCGTGGAGCCGAGCCCCGCGAAGGTCATCTTGCTGCCGGGGAGCGCTCCGAGATAGGAGTAGGATACCAGAATGCGATCATAATTGTCGACGTTGTACCCAGCGGTGGTCGCCAAGGCGCGCGCGTCGGAATGGAGCAATTCCGCGTTGCCGATTCCGGCGGCGCCCACCGTCACGTAGCTGGAGGCCGTCTGGGGCATCCGCAAAACAGGTGTCACGTCCGGCGATACCCCTCCGCTGACAGCGGCGACATTCAAGGTGGTCTGGCCATAGCTGCACTGCTCGAAGAAGTCTTTCACCCCGCCGGCGGTGTTGTAGGTATTCACCGCATAATCCGGCGTGACGACATCCGTGTTGCCGGCGCCGGGATCGTTGACGGGCGTGCCTGACACATCCGAGAAATCGACCCGGATAACGATCGTCGTTTTGGGACCGTGGGTATGTGCATAGGCCGGGCGACCCGTTACCGTGCTGGATCCGGGAGCGCCGTTGGCCTGCAGACCCTCGCCGCTGATAAGCCGGGCCTCCAGCTTGCTGATGTGGGCCGGTTTGCAAACCATCTGGATCTTCCCATTGGTTTCCACCGCCGTGATTTCATGGGTGTTGAGCGAACCGTTGACTTTCACGGGACTGGTGTTGCCGGAGATCAGACAGACCTCGTCCACATCGCGGCCATCGGCTGTTTCACCGGCTTCCAGAATCCGTGCCGGGGAATCACTGACGGCGAGCGAGCCATCCAGGGCGATGCCCAGGACGGACACATCTGGCAGATAGTCCAGCTTGGCGCGGCGGCCATAGGTGAAGGCTTCGTATTCCGAGCGTCCCACCAGCGCGTGGCGGGTTTTAGCGATTACTTGGTTGGACCCGGGAACCGGGGTGCCGGAAAGCATGTTGATGGAGCCATTTCCCGAAACCCGTTCTTCCAATTGGTCGGTGATGGGCGCGGGCAGTTCCTTGCGGACCATGATCGGGACGGCGGCGGCAAGGGCCTCCTCGGGATTTTCACGGATCATTTTTGCCAAAAACGCACGACGGGTGGTGGCGACGGCCACACCTTCCGGCACCAGCGCCGCGCGATCCGCCACTGGCGCGGCCAGATAGCCCTTGGTCCATTTCGAGAAGGCGGCGAATTCAGGCTGTGGGGAGGATTCCCACTGCGAACCCATGATGGAGAGCGCGCGGGAGTTTGCATCCGGCGCGGCGGTGGTATTCGCAATCGCCACTCCAGGCACCGGCAGGGTCATGGCTGGCGTCGAGGCGGTGCCACCGACCGGAGCAATGGCCGGGGAAGCAGCGGCTTTGGCAACGGCATTCACCTGCTTGGCAGCAGGCTTCGACCAGGGATAAAGAGATATGCCGACGGGCAAAGCGATGGCGGCAGTAATGAGTACGGCTATAGCCGCACGCGAGCGTGTGTGGGAATGCATCTTCAGGGGAGGTTAGGGGAGGCTCCGGTCCCAGAGAGCGTTCGGGGCGATCAAAGGAATCACCCGGAGTTCTTGTAGGAACCGGAAAAGAGACAGATAGCGGGTTTCCGCCGGTGCGTGTTCACGCTGCGGCGGCAAGGACACAGGTTGAGATTTTATTCCTTAATCTGTCTACTGCCCAAAAGGGCAGGTTGGGGTCGCGCGTCCGGGTCATCTCAGACACGCCTGCTGCTAAAAGCGGAGGCAAAAAAACCCGCTGGTGTCAGCCAGCGGGCTTTCGATCAGGGGTGTTGAATGTCGTGGCTCCCTCAGGGAGTATCCGTGGCACTGGCGCGCATGAATGCCTTTTGCTCCGCTGTCACATTGCCGGGAACACGGAAGGATCGATAGGACCACCCGGTGTCCAGCGGATGGTCGATGGCCAGAGTGCCTTGGGCCGCGATCACATCCGCGGGAGCCGTGATTTCACTTACTGCCAGCCCGAATGTCGTTAGGTCGGTGCCACCTTGCACATGATAGTAAACGCCATCGATCATGCCGGAGACGAGTTCGGTGGAAGTGGGGGCGGTGAACGTGGCACCGTTCCGCACGGGCAGGGTCAGGGTCAGCACCTGTTGACCCGCAACTGTTGCGATCCGTGTGACGGTCTTGCCATCACTTGTCCCCGAGAGCGGGCTGCCGTTGAAGGCAAACTCGCCGAGGTTGGTAAGCGCGTCCCCGTCGGGATTGTCCGGGAACCCGTTGTTACCGGTCGTCAGGCCTTTGGAATCCGCCCACACGGCGAAAGGCGTGGTTCCTGTGGTGAAGCCCGTCCCGGTCAGGAAATAGCCACCCATGTCGAAAAAGTCGGATGATTCGAAAGTAGGATTCTGCAGGTTGACCTGTTGGTGGCCACCGTAGCTCTCGACACTGGCGTGGTAGGTGCCGGCCGCAAGTGTCCCGGTGTAGGTCGAAAACAGGGTGCTCGCGTCTTCGGTGGCGGTTGCGTAAAGGCTGCCGCCGGAGTCATGGATCTTGAGCACACTGCGGAGCATGATCCCCGGGTCGGCAACGCCGGGTGAAAGGTATTGCGTGCCGTTGTTGGCGGTCAGGGTGATCGTCTTGGCGCTGGTGAGGGTGAACGTGAAGAAGTCCTTCGTGTAGTTACCGGCACCCAGCGGGAGCGGATTGCTTTCGCTCGCGGGCATGATGACACCGGAGGCGAGGGCGAAATTCACCGTGCCGTCGCCATTGACCGGCAACTGGGCGGCGGCGGCCAAGGTGTGGCCGTGGCCATCATCCACCAAATGCAGATCAACCCCGCCCGTGCGTCCCTGCGCCGTTGCCTCGGCGGCGGTGTTGTAGGAGAGCAGGCGTTTCACGTCGTTCTGGAAATTCCCCGGTTGGAAATTATCCGAACTTCCCGCCCGGTACGTTTTGCGCTGCTGGCCGTTCTCGCCACCCATGACCGCGGTGTAACTTCCGGGACTGGTGTTGTAGCCCTCTGCCGTGGTTTCGCCGAGGCAGTATTCATTGACCAAGGTGTCGCCAATGTAGTCGCTCTGATGGGCCAGGCCGAGCGCGTGTCCATTTTCGTGGGCGGTGGCGTTACCGAGATCCGTGATGTTGAATCCAGGTTCGAAGAGAATCCAGTTGGTGTGCTGGGTGTCAGGGTCGTTTGCGGAGTTACGTGTACCTAAGGTACTGCCAATCCCCGAGGCCCCGCCTCCCTCTGACCAGCCGCCGGGGACCGGCACGGTCAGGACGGTGTGCATGAAGTTCGGCTTTTCGTTGTAAAACGTCTGACGCTGGGAGTCCGTGAGTCCGGGGGCCGCGGGATCGACCGTTGTCACGTTGATGTTGAATGCCGCATAGAAGGAGGACGTGATGGCCCAGGTCGCTTTGATCCTGGCGATTTGCTCGGCGTTGAAGGTGCCGTTTGGATCCGCACCGTCAAAGGGGGGATTGAAGCCAGGAGTATGCTCGGCCCAACCGCCGGTATAATTGAACCCGCCAAAATCGAGGTAGATGGTGAAAGGCGCACCCGGTCTGCTATTCAAAACAGGCGTGCCGGCGGTGTGCTGCTCGGCTGACAAGGAGCCGAGGGTGAGGGAAAAGAGAAGTAGGGAGGCTCGTATGCGAGACGACGAGGGGGCGATTGGGGAGGGCATGGGGATTATTTTCTAAGGAGGAAAAAGGGGGAAGTTAGCCATGCTGAGAATGATCCCCAGATATGTCTACTGCCCAAAAGGGAAGGTTGGCTTCGCCCGCAAGCGGGCGAGTAGCTTGCTAGCGGAGAAGAGGGGCTCGCGCGGAGGCGCAGGTTTGCGGAGAGTGAGAATACGGAAATCAGGGATCGGCTGCCATTTGCTCAGCAGGAACGACGGCGCTTGGTCATCACTAACATCGCTCCGAACGCGCCGAGCAGCGCGGACGAGGTTTCGGGCACGGCGGTGTAACCCAAGTCCGTGAGGATGCCCACTTCCGCGGCATTGTAATCCCGGGGGACCGTGAGATCCGGAGGCTGTCCGGTTCCCCGCATCAGGGCGTTGACCGGCACCTGGGGCGTCGAAAACGCATCCTGATTCAGGTGGCTGATATCCGGGCTAACATTGGTCGGCACCGGACTCCCCCAGGCGGCAATGGCATTCGCACCGGAAAAGGTTCCGCCGTTGGCCGCGGAATCAAAGTAAGCGGCCGTATTGACCAGCATCGTGTTCGGATTCACCAGCGAGATGCCCCCGGAGGTTGTGAGGAACTGGTCCCACTTCGAGAAGCCGTTCACGGCGGTTCCATCCGACGCGATGTTGCTGCCCCAGCCCAGCGCATGGGTGAATTCATGATAGGTAACGGACAGGAAATCGATTTCTCCCGCGTTGAAATCAACGATGGCGTTTGGATCGAGGATGAAGGTTGCCCCGTCGAAATTGTAATTCACGTATCCGTCCGCGGCCGAGGCATTCAGATCGACCCCACTGATGATCTTGTTGCGGACCACTTCACCGTCGCCGAAGCCGGTGGAGCTCTCTTGTGCGGAACCGGCGTAGGCAAGACCGGTATTGTTGGCCGTCGCCGTGAAGGTCAGGACCGCCGAGTTGGTGAAATAGGTTCCGAAGAGCGCGGAGAAGCGGTTGCCCGCCTCGACCAGCGCCGCCTGCCGGGCTGCCCCGAATGTCGGGTCCAGAAAGCCGGTGCCAGCGGGATCCGCGTATTCGAAATTGAAAGACAGGGCGGCCTGCGAGATCCCGGCGAACGCGAGGCTGCCGGTGAGGACGGCTCCCATCAAGGAGCGGCGGAAAAAGGGATTGGAACGAAGCGGGGAGGTATTCATAGGGAGGTGGGCGCGAACAAGCGGATCTGGTTTCGTTTGGCCGGGTGCGGGGAGGGGGAAAAGCATCGCGATGGTGCCCGGTTTTTTCATTCCGCAAATCAATTTCAGATGGACGGATAGGCCGTTTTCCGGACTATCCTAACACCGTGCACAGAGTCCGTCGGGTTTCCATTCTTGATCAAACCGCGGAGCACCTGCGGAAGGGTCTGCGGTCCGGGCGCTGGCGGGGTGAGTTGCCCGGAGTCTTGCGGCTGGCGGAGGAATGCGCCGTCTCGAAAGGTATAATTCGTGAGGCGCTGAATCTGCTGGAAAAAGAGGGTCTGGTCAGTGCGGGCCACGCGGGTAGGCGCCGCACTGCACTGGAAACCGGCGGGTTCCCGCCAGCCCGCGGGGCGCGGAGCAAATCGCGAATGCTACGGATCATGATTCTCCCCCCTTTGCCGATGGAGGAAGAGAGCACCCCCCTCGTTCACCTGCTGCGCGACATCCAACGCAGCCTGGTGGCATCCGGCCACACGGTTGAGATCGCGGCGAAAACGCAGACGGACCTGGGCTTCGCACCATCGCGACTTGGCCGGTTCCTGGCCGCAACGCCTGCGGATGCGTGGATTGTCCCCGCCGCGCCGCGGCCGATACTCGAGTTCTTCGCGGCGCAGCCCGTTCCCGTGATCGCGATTGGAGGCGGCTTTCTCGGGCTGGAGATCGCGGGTGTGGCCCCTGACGGCAACCCCGTCCTTTGCGCGGCCGCACGGCGGCTCGTGGAATTGGGACACCGCCGCCTCGTGCTCATCTGCGGGCGGGGTTGGCGGCAGCCGGCCGGAGGCCGTGCGATTGGAGCTTACACCGCCGAGTTGGCCCGGCACGGAATCACGGCGGACGATTATCACATCCCCGACTTCGAGCCGACTCCGGCAGGCTTGCATGCCCTCTTCACCTCGCTCTTTCGCGTGACACCGCCCACGGCGCTCATATTGGAGTCAGGAGACTACGCGGTGGCCGCGCTGTCGTTTCTGGCGCAAAGGGGGTATACCGTGCCGCGCGATGTCTCGCTGGTGTGTCTTTATCCCGGTCCGTCGCTGGAATGGTGCCACCCGCCGGTCGCTCGCTTGCGCCATGACGACAGGGTGATCTCGCGGCAAGTGATCCGCTGGTGCCGCGCCTTGGCCCGCGGCAAGGTGGATCGCGAGCCGGTGCTGTTTCCCGCGGTATTCGACGAAGGGGGGACGATTGGACCGGTCCGGTAAGTTATCATTCCTCATCACACGGGTATTCAGACAGGCTCTCGGCCGGTCCCAGATCCTCGATCTCGGAACTTCCATCCACGACAGGAGTAGCCGCGGGCTTCAGGATAACCGCCCTCCGCAGATAGCTGAAAAATTCCGCGATGCTCTCCGCTGTCACCTCGTCTTTCATCCCTGCATGGGTTTTGCGCCTGCCCGCGGCTTTCTACTGGAGCCTTGCCCCGATCATCTTCTTGAGGCGGGCATCGGCATCCTGTGTACCGTGCGAGACGGGGGCGTGAATCATGCGACGCCAGCTTCCGTTTGTCCACTACCCAAAAGGGAAGGACTGAAAAAACCGGGGATCTATCCGAACTCTCCCAGACCCGCTTCCCGAACCATCTGGATCAGCTCGGCCACCGAGGACACACCCAGCTTCGTGGTGATCGCCGTGCGGTGCAGTTTCACCGTCCGCTCGTGCAGCCCGAGATCCGCCGCGATCTGTTTGTTAGGCCGCCCGCGGACGACATGTCCCAGCACCTCGCGCTCGCGGGTGCTCAGCACCTCGAGGCGGGCGCGGCACTGGCCCAGACGCTCCGCCGCGG
>CAXTTX010000003.1:22357-27236 GCA_964247045.1 uncultured Verrucomicrobiales bacterium
CGCGGTCCTCGCGTTCGCATTTCTCGCCAGGGCCCGGGTGATGGCATCCAGCAGGTCCTCCTTCGGTGCGCGCTTTTCGAGGAAATCCTCGGCCCCCTCCCGCATGGCCTTCACGCTGCGGGGAATGTCGCCCCGGCCTGTCACGAAGACAACCGGCAGCGGGTTCTCCCTGCCCTTGAGGAGGGTTTGAAGCTCCAGTCCTGAAATCCCCGGCATCTCCAGATCCGTGACCACGCAACCCGCCGCATCCGCGGGCAGATCGGCCAGGAACTCTTCGGCGGAATGAAAGGCCTTCACCGCATGCCCGCTCGCCCTCAGCAATCGCCCGGTCGCCCGCAGGAATAGCAGGTTGTCATCGATGATATAGACCGTCTGCGTGGCACTCATGGGCTTCTCCTGTTATTTTTCCTGATCGGTTCGGGACAATTGGAAGCGGAAAATGGCGCCGCCGCTCTCGTGGTTCGCGGCATCCAGC
The DNA here is from genome assembly GCA_964247045.1 of uncultured Verrucomicrobiales bacterium. GTDB lineage: Bacteria > Verrucomicrobiota > Verrucomicrobiia > Verrucomicrobiales > Akkermansiaceae > Luteolibacter. Next base: position 22,833 of record CAXTTX010000003.1, read on the forward strand.
ATTCCCCCGTGCGCTTCCACGATCGTCGCGGAAATGGCCAGACCCATCCCCATCCCATGCGGCTTCGTGGTGTAGAACGGATCGAAAATCTCCGCCAGATGCTGCGGATCGATCCCCGTTCCGTGGTCCCGGATCGCGATCAAGACACCTTCCTCATCCTCGGTCGCGGAAACTTCCACCCGGCGTCGTGCGGGTTCCGCGGACGCCACCGCGTCCATCCCGTTCAGGATCAGATTCAGCAAGACCTGTTGCAGGTGGATGCGGTCCGCCGTCACTTCCGGCAGGCCGCGGTCGATCTGGAAAACCACCTCCACCTCCCTCTTGCTCGCATCCCCGCGTACCAGCGCGTTCACTCCGTCCATCAGCCCGGCGATGTCGACGGATTCGGTTTCCATCGGCAGCCGCTGCAGCATGCTCCGCATGCGGTCAATCACCGCCCCCGCCTGCTCGTCGTTCTCCCGGATGTCCCGGATGATTTCCCGGATTTCTCCCAAGTCGGGTTTGTCACTCTTCAGGAATATTTCGGCCGCCTCCACGTTCCGGAGGATCGCCCCCAGCGGTTGATTCAGCTCGTGCGCCAGCGCGGAGCCCAGTTGCCCCATCATCGAGATCCGCCCCACCCGCGCCAGCTCCACCTTCAGCCGGATCGCCTCGTCCTGCGAACGCCGCCGCTCCGTCACATCCTGGCAGATCCCGCGCATCCGCCGGGTGCCGTCTGGAATGGATTCCTCGATGCTCCCCGAGGCCGCGATCCAACGGACTTCGCCCGCGTGGTTCACGATGCGGTATTCGCTCTCGAACGGCAGTCCCTGCTCGATCGACAACTGGATCTTGTGCTTCAAGCCCTCCCGGTGGTCGGGATGCACCCGTCCGAGAAAATGGTTCAGGCCGATACTTTCCTTGGCGTCAAATCCGAACATCACCCGGAAACGATCGCTCCCCCAGATGTCGTCCTTTCGGATGTCCCATACCCACATCCCCAGTTTCGCCGCCGCGGCCGCCTGGCTCATCCTCTCCTCGCTCTCCAGCAGTTCTCTCGACAGCTCCGCGGATCTCAGCACATCCCGGCTCAGTTCCGCGGCCATCGCGATCACCAGACCCAGATAAAACACACTCGCCATCACCGGCTGCTCGATCACCCCCCACAGCGCCAGTGCGGAATGGATCCCCCCGCAAAATGACAGCAGCACGGCCCCGCCGCCCACCACCACGGCCTCCCGCCGCAGGCCTTTTCGCCAAGCTCCCCAGGTGGCATCCACCACGAACACCATCAGCAACAAAAGGCTCAACTGCCCCACCAGCATCACCGGATTTCGTTCGCCCGTCCCGATCGAAACCATTTCGCCCAGGAAAGGCACCGCCCTCAACCCGGACACATGCTTGAAATTCAAATTCTCCCCCGTGGTAAAATTCAGGATCAGGGAAACCACCCGCAGCCCGCAAACCGCCCACGCGATCTTCACCGATCCCGTGCCCAGATAGCGCCGCACGAAACCCGTCAGCGCCAGGATCAGCACGCACACCGGCACATGGCACCACAGCACCGCCCGCGCGTATTCGCCCGGCCCTGTCGCCCGCATCATCCACAGCTCCATCGCCGCCAGCACGGCCGTCGCCGTCGCCATGATCGCGAACAACAAATGCTCCAGCGCCGCCCGGCGTTTCCACCACACCAGCCCGTGGATGAACGCCAGCGTCAGGCACGCCGTCATCACCATCGACCATAGCGCCGTCACCCAGCTCATGCGGAGGGACGTCGGAGGCTGCAGGGGGGCAGGGACATGGGGGAACGGGGAACGAACAAGCGGTTCCTGCCCGGGCTTCAGGAAAACGCGCCTAGGCTAATTTACTACCTGCAAAACTTGCAAGGATTTAAGAGCCCCTCCGACTCCCGGAGCCAACAAAGTGTCTCTCGGAGTCCCGCTACCCGCTGATGGCTGGCCACTTCCGACAATCAGTATTGGCAGACACGCCGCTGGTTGAGAGGCCCCCTCCAATGCCCTATCCTTGTTGCCCATGACACCCAATCCCCCCACTTCCCGCGATGGACCCCACCCCGTCTCCCCTCTGCACTTCTGCGCCTCCGCGCGAGTCCCCCTCTTCACTTCCCTCATCTCCGCGCGGACTCCTTATTCACCTCCCCGATTCCGCACCTCCACCCCCTCTCCACCCATTTAAAATTCCAAATGGTTGGCTTTTGTTGCACTTGCCGCCTCCGCCTCCCGCCCACGCTAATTTCAAATCACAACAACACCTTGAAAATAATCACTTTGCAAAAGAACGGCCGGATTCACCCGGCTCTCCCTCTCCCACCCCGGTTTTGCAAAATCGACAAAAACACTGCTGGATCCTGCTGCTACGACACGGAAAATGCAAATTTCCCCCCGGTTTTGTCGCCAATAAGCTCGATATTGCTCCACCCGACCCGGGGAATTTCGCCAATCGCGCCTTGCCATGGGGGTAAAAAGCGTGCATAGCCCCGCCCCCTTCTCCCGCGGAAGGCCGCCATCCCATCCCTTTTTTCCATGTCCTTGAAGATCCGCAACCTCGCCATTATTGCCCACGTTGACCACGGGAAGACCACCCTGGTGGACCAACTCCTGCAAGCCGGCGGCACCTACCGTGACAACCAGGCCACCACCGAGCGCGCCATGGACTCGATGGACCTGGAAAAGGAAAAAGGCATCACCATCAAGGCCAAGAACACCTCCATCCACTGGGAAGGCTACACGATCAACATCGTCGATACCCCGGGCCACGCCGACTTCGGCGCCGAGGTGGAGCGCGTCATGAAGATGGTGGACGGCGTGCTCCTCGTCGTGGACGCCTCCGGCGGACCCCAGGCCCAGACTCGCTTTGTGCTCCGCAAGGCGATGCAGGAAGGCCTCAAGCCGATCGTCGTCATCAACAAGATCGACCGCCCGCTCGCCACTCCTGAAAAGGTCCACGACCAGGTGCTGGAACTCTTCCTCGACCTCGACGCGGACGAGGAACAATTCAACGCGCCCTTCGTCTACGGCTCCGCCCGTGACGGTTACTTCATGGACAGCCCGGACGACGAGCGCACGGACTGCATTCCCCTTCTCAAGAAGATCGTCGAGCACATCCCCGCGCCGAAGGCCGATCCGGACGCTCCTTTCCTCATGCTGGTCTCCAACATCGAGTGGGACGACTACGTCGGCCGCGTCGCCATCGGCAAGGTGCTCGGCGGCAACGTGAAAAAGGGCGACACCATCTATCTGCTCCGCGCGGACGGCACCAAGGTGCAATCCAAGGTGATGAAAACCTTCACCTACTCCGGCCTCGCGACCACCGACTCGGAAGGTTGCGGCGCGGGCGGCATCGTCGGCATCGCCGCCGGTATTGAAAACGTTTCCATCGGCGAAACCATCGCCGGCAATGGCGACGTCGAGCCGCTTCCCTTCGTGGCCATCGACCCGCCGACCGTGTCCATGCAGTTCTCCATCAACGACGGCCCTCTCGCCGGCAAGGAAGGCAAGCACGTGACCTCCCGCGCCATCCGCGACCGCCTGATGCGCGAGCTGAAGACGAACATCTCCATCACCGTCGAGGACACGGACCTTTCCGGCGTCTTCAACGTCTCCGCGCGGGGCGCGATGCAGATCGCCGTTCTCGTCGAGCAAATGCGCCGCGAGGGATTTGAAGTCCTCGTTTCCCGTCCCGTCGTCATCTTCCGCCGCGATGACGCGGGCAAGCTCCTTGAACCCTTCGAAACCCTCTACGTGGAAGCTCCCGGCGACTACACGCAAGGCATCCTGAAAATCCTCATGAACCGCAAGGGCCTGATGGAACACATGGATACCGAGCCCTCCGGACGGACCTTCATCCAGGCGACGATCCCCACCCGCGGCCTCATCGGCTTCGAGACGGAGTTGGTCAACCTGACCTCCGGCCACGGCATCATGTCCCACCTCTTCAAGGAATACGCGCTCCACGCCGGGGAAATCCAGAACCGCACCACCGGCACGCTGGTCTCGATGGATTCCGGGGTCGCCACGCCTTATTCTCTGCAAATGCTTGAGGATCGCGGCACTCTCTTCGTCGCCCCTGGCGATGCGGTTTACGGCGGCATGCTCGTCGGAGAAAACCCGCGCGTCGGCGACCTCCCCGTGAACCCGGTGAAGGAAAAGCATCTCGATAACATGCGTTCCTCCGGCAAGGACAAGACCTCCAAGCTCACTCCTCCGGTGCGCTTCTCGCTGGAACGCGCCATCGAATACATCGACGCCGACGAACTGGTGGAAGCCACCCCGCAGAACATCCGCCTGCGCAAGCGCGTCCTCGACGCCAACGCCCGCAAGCGCGCCGCCAAGGGCCCCGCCGCCGAAGACCGCAGCAACCGCGGCTGATAGACACACCGGGGCGACCCCGATCTAACATCTT
>CAXTTX010000003.1:27252-33024 GCA_964247045.1 uncultured Verrucomicrobiales bacterium
CACGCAGCGAGTTCGGACGCCGGATCGCCTCCTGTTCCATCTCTGATGATGCGTATCCCTCGGTGATGCAACCCGCGAAGTATCGCCACAAGAAGATCGCGATGCTTCCGGCGCGCTCGTATTGGCCGGTATGCACACACTCGTGCGCCAGAAGGTGGCGCCCCCCGGCATAGGGCGCGCGGATGTAAATTCCATAACGCAGTGAAAGGCCAACCGTATTCGCGGAAATTTCCGGGAATGCCTTTGAGAGGAAACGCACCACGGGTCCATTCAGCACCGGGATGCTTTCCACGGCGAGCACTCGGATGTTTCCGGGCAAGGCCACCCCCATTTCCCTGGCATCCGCGAGTTCCCGTTCAGACAGCGGCCTGCCGTCGCGGAGAATGCGGGCTTCCTGCCATGTCACCCAACAGGCGGCGAGAGGGATAAAGACTGGCAGCAGGCAGAGCGCGGCTTTCACTGGCGACATCCTCGCCGAAACCTAGTCCATCCGCAGCCGGAAAAATCGCGAGGGAGGATCGACGGGCACAGCGACCACATCACGCTCGGAAAGAGTGAAGGCGGGGTCCGGGAGATCGCGCCAGGAGCCGGCGTCGGCCAGGTCGTCCGAATACTCGACGGTGGCAGAGGGAAGGCCCGTCGGATAAGACAGGACAATGGCATCTTCGGATTTTTCGATGACGAGACTGATGTCCGGAACCTCTGGCGGCAGCGCGGCCTGATAGACGGAAAACCCGGCGATCTTCGGGTCTCCTTTTGAAACCTGGCGCAGGTTCACGTTGAGGGTACCGTCGGTGACGGCGACACGGTAAGGGCCATATTTGTTCCACTCCCCTTTCGCAAGGTCGCCGATGCCGGAGGCAACGAGTTGATTTTCCATGGTGACACTCATGTCGCGGGAGTGACCCAACTCGCCTTCCACCACGAAGAGGTAGACGTCATAGACATCAGGTGGCACGGGATGGCTGATGCCGAGGGCTTGGTTGCTCTGCGGATTGTTGCGCGTCAACTGGTCGCTGAGAAGGACCCCGGTGGCGGCGTCTGGCGCGGGATAAAACAAAAGATTGGCACTCGCCGTCGAGGGCCTGGCGTTGCTCATGACAAGACCCGCGGTGGTGGCTTCCGATTCGGACTGCAGCCATTGGCCATTCACCAGCAGTGGGCCGCCGTTGAGGTTCACGCCGGATTGGAAACGCCCGGCGATGGTCACCTTCGCGGGAGGCGAAAGGACTTTCTTCCCGTTGGTCAGGATCGCCCGGGCACGGAAGATACGGGTCCCTGCCTTGAGATCCGTCAGGGGCAAGGTGTACGGAGGCGCGGCAACAACACCGAGCGAGGTCTCCCCTTCCATGAATTCCACACCCTCCAGTACGCCACCCGTGACAATGGCATCCGCGGAAAGAGCGATGGTTCCCGCATCGGACGAAAATACCGCTCCGTGGCCCGGTGCCGTAAGAGCCACTGTGGCACGCGGACCTGATTCGATGTGAAGGACAATATCCTCCTGATAGGCGGGCGAGGTGAGCGTCACAGAGCCACCCGGGTGGGTGAACTCGGAGACAGTGGCGGTGGCCAAGCCGGACCGCGGGTCGATCCAGCGGCCGCCGTAGGTGCCTGCGGGCAATTGCAGCACCGGATTGGCCTGGGTTCCCCCGAAAAGATAAACCGCGTACGGGCCACCATTTGAACCAATCGCCGTGGCAGTGCCGTTCGCAGGCAAACCGCCCGTGACGAGCCCAGCCCGCGGAGCGATGGCCACGAGTGGCAACTCTTCCAGAAACCAGCGCAGGACACCGAGTTGGCGGCGGATTGCCGGGCCGCCACCACCCGGAGCCTTCTGGGCAGCGATTCCGTCCTCGCGGTCCGCGGTGAAGGAGAAATCGAGATGGTTGAAAAGGCCACCACCGGAGAACATGAATTCCCACGCCTCCCGGCGATAGGCGATATCCTCCTGTCCCGCGAAGCCGGTTTCGTCATCGCCGATGGCTCGGTTGAGAGCCTGGTTGGCGGACGCGGCCTGCGGCTTGGCATAGTGGAAGTTGAAGATGGAAACCGCGGGATTGGGACCCGTGATGGTGCCCTCGTAGTTGAAGACATTGCGGGCGATCAGATGCCGGTTGGGGAATGCATCCTCCGTTGAAACCAGTTCGCCGATCATCACATCCTCCCAAGCGATGGGGATGTTGGCCTGATAGGGTTCGTTACAGATCTCATAGATGATGTTGTCCTGGTCGCGGAGCTCGGTGGCACACTTGCTAATGAGCCCTTTCTGATAGGGCAGAAGGTCGCTGTTGACCGTGAAACAAGCGGCCCGGCCCGCCTTACCGACGCCATTCACGTTGTTCGCGCCATTCATCGGCGAGAGGCCCCAGAGGATGTCGTCGTAAATGGAACTGAAGAAAGTGAGTTCCACGACGATGCCCCGCTTTCCGGCTTGGGCCACGAAATCACGGAGCCGGAAGAAATAGGCGGCATCCCACTGGCTGAGATCGAACTTCTTCCCGCCGTCACCGGCACCGGGGACGTCGGTCCTTTTCCATGGCGAGATGCCCCGGCCCGTCGCAGGTGAGAGGGTGTTGTCCGGAATGTTGAACGAACCGGTCGTCTCGCGGTAAGTGCCGGTAAAAATCCGGACCAGATTCAACCCGGACACGCGGACCTCTTCCAAATAACGCGTGTAGTCGAAATCGAGGTTGATGATCGCCCCGTAGTGCTCGGAGGAACCGACCAGCACGGTCGGCTTCTCCCGGAAGAGAAAATAGTGCCCGTTGTCCGGGTGAAGTTTGATGGGCTCTAGACCCAATGGGCCTGACCCAAGCGCCACGCCTGACAAACCCATTGAAATCAAATAACACAGGCAATTCAGGAGTCGCGGGAAGAGAGCAGTCATCATTTTCAAGGAGAGATTCTATCGAATCCCTACTCGCAGACCTCGTGCCTCCTATTGCTCGCCGATTTACAAGGGCTGATGTTCAGTTCATTGAGGAGAAATTTTCGAGAATGTTGCCCTTTGCCCGATTTGGCGAATTCACCCAAAAACGTGCGTTTCGCACGATCAAGGTGAATCATGATGCGTAAAAGCCTTCCTCTTTTAGCAAGGAACTCACACAATCAGCAGGTTTTCACCCGGATGAACGGCCGACGGAAAAGCCGGACCCGTCTTCGCGACCGGTCCGGCTTGGAAATCGTCAAACGAGGCGAATCAGGCAAGCGCCTGAAGCTTGGCCTTCAATTGGTCCTTGGTCACGCTGGCACCGACGATCTGGTCCTTCACCTCGCCATTCTTAAAGAAGAGCAGCAGGGGGATGGAGCGGACGTTGTATTTCACCGCCAGCTCACGCGCGTCATCGACATTGACCTTCGCCACCTTCGCCTGCCCTTCGAGTTCGGAGGCGACCTGGTCGATCACCGGGCCGATCATCTTGCAGGGACCGCACCATTCCGCCCAGAAGTCCACGAGGACGGGCTGTTTGGAGTCGATGACTTCGGATTGGAAATTCGCTTCGGTAAGGTTCAGAGCCATGCGGGGAACTTGCATGCATACCCCCCTAACGTCAAGAGCCGCTCTGCGTGGGCAAAGCGGCTCTTGAAGTGAAAGAATATGTCTGTCGGAAATCAGCCCAAGGGAAGGCCTGCGGCGATCATGGCGAAATAAAGAACAACGCCACCCAGAATCAGATTGATGATTGGAAATGCCATAAGATGAGAGAGTTCGGATTGAAACGAAGGGTTATTCCATCAGTTGCGACCATTGGCCGGCATTCGGATTGTCTTCCGCCTTGATCCATGTTCCGGCGGTCACGAGCTGGAAAGCAAGGACGATGAGCGCGGCGACAAAGCCGACGATGGACAAGACGTTCGCCAGACCTTCGCCGCCTCCACCTTCGTCATCCTCGTCGTCCCCCGTATTCAGGGTGGCCATCTGGGAAGGCGTGGAGAAGGAAGTGCCGAGCGGCTGCGTCGGAGCTTGGAGTTGCACGGTGGCTTTAGGGAGCGCCATGGTCGGGGCACCGGCACCACCGGGAAGTTTCGCTCCGGGAGCACCGGAGGTCGCAAGACGGATCGTCGGCGCGGGAGCCATGGTCGGAGCGGGAGCGCCGGCCGAGCGGAGAGGGATGGTGGGAGCCGGGGCGGGCGGACGCGGGGCACCACCGACGGTAGGGGCCGGAGGAGCGGTCGGCACGGGCGGCTTGACCGGCGGAGCGATGGGCACGGTGGCCGAAGGAACTGCCGGAGGAGCATCCGCCGCCTTGAGCGTGACACGGACGGTTTCCTTCTTCAGGGGCACGCTCGACGTCTGCTTGGACGGAGCCGGTGGTTGGTTTTCGTTGTCGCTCATGCGCTCGGAGGTTTTTCTATATGCTGAAAAGAGAACTAGGGCATCCGGCTCGGGTCTGTCAAACCCCCAAACGCGCGTTTTCCGCAATTTGGGCGCAATAGGCTTCCGGGCACCCACCAGGAGCGCCCTTTCCCGCCGGCCTCAGATTTTTAATGCTCTTTCGGCCGGGCCGTGATTCCAATTCCGGGCAGCAACCATGTCCGCAGAAAAGACCGCCATCACCCCCACCCGTGCCCAAGACTTCCCCGAGTGGTACCAGCAAGTCATCAAGGCAGCCGATCTCGCCGAGAACTCGGAAACGCGCGGCTGCATGGTGATCAAGCCGTGGGGCTATGGCATCTGGGAGCTGATCCAGCAGCAGCTCGACCGGCGGTTCAAGGCGACCGGCCACCAGAACGCATATTTCCCGCTCCTGATTCCCCTCTCTTATCTGGAAAAGGAGGCGGAACACGCGGAGGGCTTTGCCACCGAATGCGCAGTCGTGACGCATCACCGTCTGGAAGCGGTGAAAGATCCTGTGACCGGCAAGACCAAAATGATCCCCGCCGGGGAACTGGCGGAGCCCTACGTCATCCGGCCGACGTCGGAGACGATCATTGGCGCTGCCTTCGCCCGCTGGATCGAGTCCTACCGCGATCTTCCCTTGCTCATCAACCAGTGGGCGAACGTGATGCGCTGGGAAATGCGTCCGCGCCTGTTCCTCCGCACCGCCGAGTTCCTGTGGCAGGAAGGCCACACCGCGCACGAGACCAAGGAAGAGGCGCTCGAGGAAACGCACATGATCCACGGTCAATACGAGGAGTTTCTGCGCGACCACCTGGCCATTCCCGTCGTTCCCGGCGAGAAGACCGAGAACGAGCGCTTCCCCGGCGCGGACGTGACGCTGACCGTGGAAGCCATGGTGCAGGACAAGAAGGCCATCCAGGCCGGAACCTCGCATTACCTCGGCCAGAATTTCTCCAAGGCCCAAAACATCTCCTTCGCCGGACGCGACGGCACGGTGCAGCACGCCCACACGACTTCCTGGGGCGTGTCCACCCGCTTGATCGGCACCCTGATCATGGCCCACTCCGACGACGACGGCTTGATCCTGCCTCCCCGCGTGGCGACCCAACACATCGTCATCCTGCCCATCACGCCGAAGGAAGATTCCCGCGAGGCGGTGCTGGATGCGTGCAAGGCCTTGGCCGAAACACTGCGGCATCAGCTTTATGAAGGCGATCCTATCCGCGTGCACGTGGATACCCGCGACCTCAATGGCGGCGTGAAGAAATGGGAATGGATCAAGAAGGGCGTGCCGATCCGCATCGAGATCGGTCCCCGTGACATCGAGACGCGGAAAGTTTGCGTCCAGCGCCGTGACCAGGCGGGCGTGGTGCTCGGCGTCGAGTGCCCCGGTGTTGGCGGAGTGCTCGACGAGCTCGCGCAGGTCG
>CAXTTX010000004.1:0-7776 GCA_964247045.1 uncultured Verrucomicrobiales bacterium
CGATGAGGTAGTCGTAATCGTCGCGGTGTTCGTACTCGCGGCGCGGGAGCGGGCGGCGGGTCGGCTCGCTGGTCCAGCAGGATTCGCCGGCCTCGTGGGTCCACTTGCCGAGGCTTTCGTAGCGGGGGGTGTCATCCACGCTGGTGACGAGCTGGGACCATTGGCCCGCGGCCTTGTCGGCGGGGATCTCATGGCGGAGCCAGACTTCTTTGCCGTCGCTGCCGGCGTAGTCGAGGATGCGGGTGTCCTGCCAGGTCCAGACCTGGGCCCAATGTTTGATGACGCGGGCCTTGTCTTCCGCCCCGACGACGAGGAGGTGCTGGAGGGTGATGCGCTCCGGAGTGTCCTCGGCAATTTCCACGACCTCGATGGCTTCCTCATGGTAAGGCTTGCTCAGGGGGGTGTAGCCCGGGGCAATGACGAGGTTTTCGTCAAACTTGAAGTCCACCTTGAATTTGCCGGCCATCTTGAGGATGGCCTGGCGATCCTGCTCCGGGGGAGCGGCGAGCGCGACAGCGGCGCTGGCGAGAAAAATGATTGCTGAACGGAATTGCATGGCCGCCGAACCTGAGCCCTGTGGCGGAAACGCGCTAACCGTATTTTGCGGAAGATTAGCGGTAGATTGCGCCGGGTGACGCGGAGTTGCGGGGGTCCGCAGGCAATTTCGAACCGATAAATTCCGATAAGTGGCTTATTTTCAGATATTAATACAGATAAAAAACACAGGCGAGACGTCTATACCCCTTTCTGATCAGGGGAAAATAGCGGCCAATTGCTCCGGAGTGAGCGGCTGCCATTCCCCTTCTTCCAAGTCGTCCGGAAGGAGCAGGCCGCCGATGGAGATGCGTTTCAGTTCCAGGACGTGGTTTCCCGCGGCGGCAAACATGCGGCGGACCTGGTGGTAGCGGCCCTCATGAAGGGTGATCCGGGCTTCCTTTTCGCCGATGACTTCCAGTTTGGCGGGAAGGAGCGGCTTGGTTTCGGCGCTGAGCATGAAGGTGCCGGAGGCGAACAGGTCGGCCTCGTGGCCTTCGAGAGGGCGGTCGAGCACGGCATGATAGACTTTCAGGCAGCCGGACTTGGGGTGGATGATCTTGTGGAGGAGCTTGCCGTCATCCGTCATGAGGAGGAGGCCGGTGGTGTCCTTGTCGAGCCGGCCGATGGGGTTGAGGCCGGGATTGCGGTGGGAAAAGCGCTCGGGCAGGAGGTCGTAAATGGTGCTGCCGGGATCCTCGCTGCTGCAGGTGTAGCCGTCGGGCTTGTTGAGCATGATGACGAGGGGGCCGAGCGGGTCGAGTTCCTCGCCGCGGAAGAGGATTTCGGCATGGGGCGGGAGATCGCTTTCGCCGAGGACATCGCCGGCGGTATTGGTGACGGCGCCGGCGCGGATGAAGCGCTGGACTTCCTTGCGGGAGCCGTAGCCGAGATTGGCGAGGAGTTTGATGAGTTTCATGGGAGAGGGAGAAGTGCCGAGTGATCAGTGATCAGTGAAGAAGAAGAGTTTACCGCGAAGGCGCAAGGTCGCGAAGGGAACGCAAGGGGAAGAAGTTTGCTAGTTTTCAGTGTTCAGTGTTCAGGGAAGAAAAGAAGAAGGGGGAATTAGCCACTGAACACACGGAAGATTTTGAACCGCAGATGGACAAGATATACACAGATGAAGAACGGGGATGTGAGAATGGGATGGATGGAGACAGCGGATGAGACGATTGCGCGTGGTCAGCGTTTGTCGGCGGAGAGGATTTTGAAGGTTTTGTTTTCGGCGATCTTGCGCCAGGCGAGGCCGGAGGTTTCGAGGGTGGCTTCGTAGGGGAGCTGGCGGTTGGCGACCATGAGGAGCGTGCCGCCGCGCTTGAGGGAAGCGATGGCGACCCTGATGAAGGCGCGGCCAAGATCGACATCGGTGGCCTGGCCGGTGTGGAAGGGAGGGTTCATGACGATGGCGTCGTAGGGGGCGTCCGGCAGGCCGGTGGTGACGTCGTGCCAGTGGAAGTGGATGTCTTTCGAGGGAAAGGTGAGGGTTCCCTCCACTTCCACCGCGATCTCTTCCGCATAGCAGACGGGGGAAGACAAGGATGGCGGGGGTTCGGGATCGATGAAGGTGTTCTTGCGGGCACAGGCCAAGGCGCGGGAATCGGCTTCAAAGAGATGGAGAGTGGTAATCTTCGGGCAGCGGTGAAGGAGGACGGCTGATAGAAATCCCCAGCCGGCGCCGAGGTCGGCGACGTTTCCGCGGAGATGGGCGGGAATGTGGTCGGCCAAGAGTTGCGAACCGGCATCGACGTGATCGGCGCTGAAGATGCCAGCCTCGACGATGAAGGGGGTGCCGGGGATCTGACGGGGTTCGACGAGGGCGAGCCATTCGCCGAAGAGCGGCTCGTTCCAAGAGCCATCGTCAGTGGAGTGGAAGGCGCGGCACTTGTGCTTCTGGAGGGAAGTGATGTTGCCGGTGGCGGTGGCGAGGTCCTTTTCGAAGCGGGCGCCTCCGGCGGTGTTCGGCATGGAAACGAGGATGGTGCCGCCCGGTTCAAGACGGGTGCGGGCGATGGCGAACCACGCAAGGGTCTCATCGCGGGACTTGCCGGGGAGGATCAGGACGAAGGGCCACTTGCCGGAGGGGATTTCATCCGTGCGGGTGAAACCCGCGCGGTCCCAGGCATCGGCGAGGGGTTTGAGCGGCTGCCAACCCGTTAGATCCGGCCATGGCTGGAGGTCCGAATGGGGTTGGGCGCCGATGAAGAGGGCGCGGGAAGGGACGGGGAGCTGCTCCTCGCCGGTGAAGGCGAGCATGAGGGTTTCGAGGGCGGGATTCAAGGGGAGGAGGGAGAGGGGTTTGGCTGTGGTCCCGCGCCGGGATTGTTGGCGGCGAAGGCGAACTCGGTGACGATGTTCCCGCCGATGAGATGCTCCTGGATGATCCGCTCCAGAACGTCCGGGGTGCAGGAGTGGTACCAAATGCCCTCCGGGTAGACGACGGCAATGGGCCCGTGGAGGCAGACGCGGAGGCAATTCGCCTTGGTGCGGAAGACCTGCGGTTGAGTGCCGGTGGCGAGGCCGAGTTCCTTGAGGCGGCGCTTGAGGTAGTCCCAGGATTCAAGGCCGGCCTCCTTGGCGCAGCACTTCGCTTCCGTCTGGTCGGCACAGAGGAAGATGTGGCGGGCGAATTTTCCGATGCCAAGGGCGGTGGCAACGGCGCGAAGGTCATCCATGGGGGTGAGGCTAGAGGGTGGGCGGCGGTTTGTCCCGCGGGATTCCGCGTTGCCTTGAGAGAGGCCGGGGGTGAACATGGAGCCGTGGAATCTCCCGAACGGCTGGAGCTGAAATTGCGCGACGGCACCCCGGTGATCGCCCGGCCGCTGTCCGCGGATGACCGGGAGCGGCTGGCGGAGGCCTACCGGCGGCTATCCCCGGAGGCACGCTACAACCGGTTCTGGACGCACTCCGGCGCGGTGGTGGGTGACAAGATGCTGGACCGGGTGCTGATGCAGGATCCGGCAAGCCATGTGAGCTGGGCGGTGCTGGACCCGACGCGGGAATTTCCGCCGACGGGCGGGGCAAGCTGGTGGCGGGACGCGAACGATCCGACGGAGGCGGAGATCTCGTTCATCGTGCTGGACGGGGACCATGGGCGCGGGATCGGCACGCTGCTGCTGGCGCTGATGTGGTTGACGGCCTTTCGCGCGGGGGTGGTGACGATCACGGGGTATGTGCTGGGGGAGAACCGTCAGGCGGCGCGCTGGATGCGGGACTGCGGAGCCAGCGGGGAGTGGGATGGCTACAAGCTGATCTACCGTTGGAAGCTGGAGGATCTGGAGGCGCTGCCGGAAACGAAGGCGGCGGCGGATCTGGCCGGGTGGCTGGATGAACTGGGAAGGGTGATGCTGGGGTGAGGGGGTAGGCGAGGGCTACAGGACCTTTGTCTTTTGCCGGTCGCGGAGCCTGCCCCAACCGGACCGCTCGGAGAGCGGTCCCTGCCTGAAGAGAGTTGCGCCAATGACGACAAATGTCGTCATTGAGGCTTGACGGGGGGTGACGACATTTGTCATCAGAGTGGCATGTCATCGAAAAAATCGCTGCCTCCCCTTTCGCCGGCCGAACAGGCGCTGATGGACCTGATCTGGCAAAAGCAGCCGGTTTCGACGGGTGATCTGCTGGAAGCGGTGAACGGCGAGCGGGCGGAACCGATCACCCGGAGCACGCTGCAGACGCAACTCACGCGGCTGGAGGCGAAGGGCTGGCTGGGCAGCGACGACAGCGGGCGAGCGAGGGTGTATCGTTCCGCGCTGACGGAGAAGGGCGGGCGCGGGAAGGTGCTGGCGGAGCTGAAGCAGCGGTTTTTCGGCGGGTCGGGATTGTCGTTGGTGCGCTGCCTGGTGGAGGACGGCGGGCTGACGGAGGCGGAGATGAAGGAACTGAACGAGCTGATCGAAAAGCACCGGAAAGGAAAGAAGCCATGAATTTCACGCTGCCTGTTTATCTGATGAACGTCGCGCTGCATGCGGTGGCTCTTTCGGCGCTGGCGACGACGGCTCTGGTACTGACGCGCCGCTTGCCTAACCGGACGGCAGTGGCGATCGCGGGACTGCTGGCGGCAGGTGTGTTGCCATGGATTACCGCGTTGCGGCCGGTGGAGAAAGCGGTTTCCACGGCAGTCGTGCCGATGGAAGCTCCCAAGGAGATCCTGCCGACGTGGACGGTGATGAAGATGAGGGCGCCGGAGGTGACGCTGGCGCCGGTGGCTGCGAGAGCCGATGTGTCCTCCGCGATGCCGCGGCAGGTCCGGAAGGAGACGAGCCTACCGGATTGGCCGACTATGGCGGTGGTCGCCTGGGCGGCGGGAAGCGCGGGATGGCTGGTATTTTCGGGTATCGCCTGGATGCGGGTGCGAAACTGGAGGAAAGGACTGGTGCCGGTGGACGAGGCGGCATGGGAAAAGATCAAGGGGTGCGGAAATGAAGGCGTGGGGAGGGAGGTTTTCCTGATCGACGAAGCGATGGCGAGTCCCTGCGTGACGGGTTTCCTGAAGCCAAGGATCGTGCTGCCGAGATTCCTGCTAGAGAAGGATGGGATGAACGAACTGCGCTGGGCGGCGCGACATGAGGCGGGACATCTGCAAAGCGGTGACTCGCGGTGGACGATGGTATTCTGCCTGATCCGCGGCATGCAGTGGTGGAATCCGCTGGCAGGCCGCCTGATCTCGCGGTGGGCGGAAGCACGGGAGCAGGCCTGCGATTTGAGGGCGGCGAACGACCCGGAGAATCGCGCGGACTATGGCGGGTTTCTGGTGGCGATGGCGGGCGGGATCACGCGGCGGCGGCCAATGACGGTGACGATGGCGAGGCGGGGATGCGCGCGGATCAGGAAGCGGATCCAATTTTTGTTAGACACGAAAGAAGTGGCGGAGCTGCCGATGGGAGGGAGACGCGTGGTGCTGGCCTGTGGCTTGTTCGCCGGCCTGGGAGTGATCGTTTCCGGAATGAAGGTGGGAGCGGATGAGGTCGCAAAGAACCCGGCGGTTTCCGCGGAACTCCCGGTCACCGGCAGCGGGGACAGGGAGAAACCCGCGGAGCCGAAGAACTTACCCAAGCCCAAGCTTTCGCTGGGGCAAATCGGAATCTCACAGAGTCCGGAAAACGGAGAGGGAAAGAAGGTCATTCTCACCATTCCGATCGAAAAAGGACCGGAAGCAGCCATCGACCCGTCCAAAGTTTCCATCGAAGTGCTTTTGCTCAACCGCACGGACAAGGGTGAGATCGTCGAATTGAAAGATTCCTCCCGAGTTAAAAACCAATGGCTGGATCTTCCCGCCGACTGGGCTGATGGAGTGGAAACGCTGCGCGTGACCTATACCACCCCCCCGCAGGACAGCGACACCTACCACGGTCAAAAGGTCGTGCTCCGGTACGAGGACGAGGTTGTGGACACGCAGGCGTTTCCTAAGGTTGATCCTACCCCGGCAACTGTTGCTCCGGTCGCAACGGACGACCTGCCTGCCGGGGAGAACACGCAGCATGTGCAGATCAAGTTCACCACCCGGTTTGTTGTCATTCCCGCGGAAGGCGAACCGGTAGCAGACGTGAAAATGGCGCTGAAAGACGTCCTCGACGGCGTGGAAGTTCAAGCGCTTTTGAAAGTCCTTTCCCAAAAGCGCGACACACACCTTACCACCGCTCCTTCCGTCACCGCGCGAGACGGGCAGAAGGCAATCGTTGAAATCGTGTGGACGGCAGAGAAACGCGAGAAAGTGATAGACGGAAAATATTCGTCAGGGGTTCCCTTTGTAGGGGTGGTGCTGGAAGTCACCCCGCAAATCGAAGGCAAGCAAGTGATGTTGAAGACTTCCCTCGATTACCGTTATATCCCGGGCGAGTATGAATTTCTGGAGGATGGAAAAAATCTGCCGACGGGACCGCTACCGGACGGGACCGACCTGTCCAAGATCAAGAGCTTGGGCGGTGAATCAATCGTCACTTTGACGAGCGGACAGACCCAGTGGACGGAACTCGGGAAAAAGGAAGGGAAAAAGACCCTGTGGATGCTCACGACGGTAGACGCGATCGATGCCACAGGTGCGCTGCTGGACAGCTTCATGGACGGGAAGCGGATCGAGAACGATCCGCGGCGGCAGGGGGATTTTCCGGGGCTGCAATCCCGGCCCGATCCTGCGGTCCGCGGAAAGCTACGGGTCACCGGGCACCTAGTGGAACTGGCGATACCCGAGAAGGGGAAGGAGGAAGGAGCCGATCTCCCACGATTGAGCCCGTGTGATGCGATGGTCGCCCAAGCGGTATTGAAAACGCCCGGGGCGAGGGTGCGGAAATTGAAGACCACGGAGATTCCTTTGATGGAACGAGAGGTGCCTTGGGTAGAGTTTCCCGAACTGAAGCTCTCGGCGATCGCCTCCGAAGATTACAAGACGATCCTGCTGGCAAACTGGCAAGACAAGGGGAGCGGGGAATTTCCGGATACGTGGGATAACCGGCCGAACGGCAGTTTCATGACCCTAGGGCTGAGTGGCAAGAGCAAGGCGGTCAACAAATTCCTATTGTTCCGGATCGACGCGGTGAAATGAGACCCGTTCCGGGGACAAAGGAGGTTCCAGATTGCCATGGGAGAAATTTGGGGCTTGGTGGTGGCGTATGGAGCGAATCATGGACTCATCTTCGGCACCGGGACTCGGGCGGCGGGCATTTCTAGGCGGCGTTTTCGCGGCGGCGGCAGCGGCCGGGACGAGCGGCGTAGTGCTGGGGCAGGATGCAGAACCGAAGAAGCCCGCGGAGAAGCCGGAGATGCCGCCGAAGGTGCATGGGAACGCGCTGGTGTACCAGTTCAAGATCGGGGAATTCGACGCGTGGTCGATCAGCGACGGGCACGCGTTGTTCCGGGGCCCCTTGGATCTGATGTGGCCGCAGGAGGCGCACCCGCAGATGAAGGAATGGCTGGAAAGCCATGGGGAGCGGATGGAGGGCATCCCGCTTTACGTGAATATCCTGGTGGTGAGGATCGGGAAAGAGGTGGTGGTTTTCGACGCGGGATTCGGTGAGAACCGGAGTCCAAGCCTGGGATGGTTCATGGAGGGCCTGGCGCAGGCGGGTATTTCACCGGACCAGGTGACGGCGGGATTCCTGAGCCACTCGCACTCGGACCATCTGGCGGGATTCGTGCTGGGCGGGAAGCCGGCGTTTCAGAACGCGGCATTCTATTACCTGCCGGAAGAATATGATTTCTGGCATGCGAAGGAGCCGGACTTTTCCAAGACGAAGCGGAACCGGGCGGAGC
>CAXTTX010000004.1:7786-25171 GCA_964247045.1 uncultured Verrucomicrobiales bacterium
TCAAGACGGTGCGGTCGCAATTCGAGATCCTGAAAGGGGTTTCACAACCCGTGAAGGCGGGGACGCAATTTTTCAACGGTGCGGTGACGATCGAGGCGGCGCCGGGACACACGGCGGGTCATGCGATTTTCAGGATCAGGTCGGGGAACGATTCGCTGCTGCACATCGTGGATCTGGCGCACCACCATGGGTTCATGTTTTTCAACCCGGAGTGGTACATCGCCTTCGATCACGACGCGGAAACAGGGATCGTGACGCGGAAGAAAGTCTTCGCGGAAGCGGCGGCGGAGAGGACGAGGTGCTATGGTTTCCATGGGCGGTGGCCGGGGGTGGGGCACATCGTGCCGGTGGGCGGGGGCGGGTATGTGTGGCACCAGGAACGATGGAGTTGGGGAAGTTAGAAGACGCGAGTCTGCAAGGCGCAAGACTCAAGAACCAAAGTCTGGCGGCTCTCCAATGCTCTCAAAAAAGAGGGAGCCATCGGACTCCAAGGAAACGACCTAACAAGAGACCAACGGGTACTTCCGCCGCCTGAAGGTGGGGCTACCAACCCTTGGCAAGCGCGCGGAGTCGTGGGTGACGCGGAACTGGCATACGCGCGTCCGGCAGACCGCCTGAAAGGCGGCACAACGAACGAAGAGACCGCCCCGTCGGCGTCACGGGGTAAAGCGGTAGAGTCCGTTAGATACGATGACGGAGGGAGGGATGTGGTTTTTCTCGAAGAGGTCGTAGCCTTCGCGGAGGTTTTGCCAGAAGGCGATGTTGGGATTGAGGGATTCGGCGGCCATGTGCTCCGGGGTCATGCGGAAGGGAAAGACGTGGACGCGGAACATGGGCTGGCCGCCGTGGTGGGCGGCATCGCAGAGGGTGTAGATTTCCTCGATTTTTTCATCCGACATGGCGAGGCAGCCGATGGAGACCTGGTTGCCGTGGATCATGATGGCGGAGCCGGTGCTGCCGTGGGCCCGGTCGTATTCGTTCGGGTAACCGATGTTGAAGGAGAGATGGAACTGGCTGTTGGGGTTCATCTCGGAGGGTGGGACGAAGTAGAAGCCCTCCGGCACCTGCCAGTCGCCCTCAGCGAGCTTCGGACCGAGGATGCCGGAGGCGGCGTGGATTGGATATGTGCGGAAAAGGTCGAACTTGCCGGTGGCGCGGTTGCGGATGAAGAGCTCGACATCGCGTTCCTTCTTGAGGGCCCGGATGAAGACGGGATCGCCGAAATGGAGGCCCTTTGCCTGGAGGTCTTTATCCAAGGCGGGTTTGACGCGGCGGGCGGCGGCGGCGGCACGGGCGGCGCCGGAGAGTTCGCGATCCGAATCGGGGATGGGAGGACTGGCGGGCGGTTCGGTCACGGGGGAGAGGGAGGTCTCCTTTTTCTCCTCGCAGGAAGCAAGCGAGGCAAGGCCGAGGAGACATAAGGTGGCTGCCGCTTTCATCTGCTGTACGATCAAGATTCCCCGGTTCGCGATGGTTGGCAAGTGCGGCGGATCGTGCGAGGCTGCGGGCATGACGCTGAAGCCGCTGGGGGATTCCGCATGGCTGGTGGAATTCCCGAGCCTGACGGGAGAGGCGGCGCGGGCAAGAGTGATGGGCCTCGCGGCAGCGTTGGCAGAAGGACGGGCGCCGGGGGTGCTGGATGTGGTGCCGTCCTTCGACACGCTGGCGGTGCATTTCGAAGGGGACGGGGATCGGGCCGGGGACGTTGTGAGCGACTGGATTTGCGGGGCGGAGATTTCGGAGCGGTTGCCGGAGGGAAGGATGAGGGAGATTCCCGTTTGTTATGGAGGGAGCGGTGGGCCGGATCTGGAAGAGGTGGCGGGACGGCTGGGGATAAGTGTGGAGGAGGTGATCGAGCTGCACAGCGGGGCGTGTTACACGGTGGCGGCGGTGGGGTTTTCACCGGGATTTCCGTATCTGGCGGGATTGCCGGAGCGGCTGGCCCTGCCACGGCGGGAAACGCCGCGTGTGAAGGTGTCGGCGGGCTCGGTGGCGATCGGCGGCGGACAGGCGGGAATCTATCCGTTCGATTCGCCGGGGGGGTGGCATCTGTTGGGGATGACGGGTGCCAGATTGTTCGATGCGGGGGCGGTGCCGCCAGCGTTGTTGCAGCCGGGTGACAAGGTGAGGTTTGTGCGGGTGATGGAAATATCGCGGGGGGAAGAGAGGGTTGTGGAGGAGGGTTACCGGGAGGGATGGATCGAGGTGATTTCAGCGGGGGCGCTGACGAGCGTCCAGGATCCGGGGAGGCCGGGGTATGAACGCTCCGGGGTTTCGCCGGGCGGGGTGGTGGACCGGCATGCGTTGCGGGTGGCGAATCTGCTGGTGGGGAATGAGGAGGGAGCGGCGGGGCTGGAGATGTGTGTGAGGGGGCCGGTGTTGAAGTTTTACAAGGATGCGGTGGTGGCTATCGCGGGGGCAAACGGGCATGTGCGAAAGGTGGCGGCGGGTGAGACGGTGGATTTCACGAAGCTGCCGGGAGGGGTGCGCGCGTGCCTGGCGGTGGCGGGTGGTCTGAAGGTGGATAGTGTTTTAGGAAGTGCCGCGACGGATGTGCGGGGGGGATTTGGAGGGCGGGTGTTGCGGGCAGGGGACCGGCTAGACACGTGGGAGGCGGGGCGAGTGCCGCGAATGGAGGGGCGGTATGCGGGTTGGGAGGCGGAGGGGAGGTCGGTGATCGAGCTGAGGTTTTTACGCGGGGTGCAGGATGATTGGTTTTCAGCGAAGGCGCGGGAGAGGTTCCGGAGTGAGAGCTATCAGGTCACGCCGCGGTCCGACCGGATGGGCGCGCGACTTTCCGGAAAACCGCTGGAGTTGGAGACGCCGCGGGAGATGGTTTCGCAGCCGGTGGCCTGCGGGTCCGTGCAGGTGCCGCCGGACGGACAGCCGATCGTGCTGCTGGCGGAGCGGCAGACGATCGGGGGCTACCCGCAGATCGGCCATGTGATTTCGGTGGACCTGCCGCTGTTGGCGCGGGCGTGGCCGGGGATGGCGGTGCGGTTCCGGGAGGTGGGGATGGAGGAAGCGAGGGAACTGAGGGAGAAGGAAAAACGCGATTTTGATTGGTTGCGAACCGGCTTGGAACTCTTAAAGTAAGGAGCATGCGAGTGATCGACCTGAACGCCGACCTGGGAGAAGGCGGCAGCGAGGACGCCGCGCTGTTAGACCTGGTGAGTTCGGCGAACATCGCCTGCGGCGGGCATGCCGGGGACGAGGAGACGATGCGTCGCACCATCGCGCTGGCGCTTGAGCGCGGGGTGGCGATCGGCGCGCATCCCGGGTATGAGGACCGGGAGCACTTCGGGCGGCGGGCGATGGCGTTTTCCCTTTCGATCGTGACGGATCTGGTCGAGCGGCAGGTGGCGCGGATGCTGCGGTTGACGAACGAGGCGGGGGCGGAATTGCACCATGTGAAGCCGCACGGCGCGCTCTACAACCAGGCGGACAAGGATGCGGAATTCGCCGCGGCGGTGGTGGAAGGGATCACGCGGGTTTCGCCGGGGGTGATGCTCTACGCGATGCCCGGAAGCCGACTGGAGGAAGCGGGACTCGCGGCGGGGTTGCCGATTTGCCGGGAGGCTTTCGCGGACCGCCGGTATTTGGAAAACGGTTCGCTGATGCCGCGGAACGAGCCGGGGGCAGTGATCGCCAAGGTGGAAGAGGCGGTGGCCCAGGCGATGGTGCATGCGCGTTCCGGCAAGGTGAACACGCTTTGCGTGCATGGGGATGGGGCGACGGCGGTGGTGATTTTGAAGAAGCTGCGGGAGATGTTTGAAGCGGAGGGAGTCGCGGTGGGGAATAGGGTGGCGGCGATGGGGTGAGGCGGCGTCAGACGCTGGCGGCAAGCTTGGGGATGGAGGCGAGGAGCTTCTTGGTGTAGGCCTCTTTCGGGTGGTGGAAGACTTCGCCGGCCTCGCCGGATTCGATGATCTTGCCCTTGTACATCACGGCGATGCGGTCGGCGATGTAGTGGACGACACCGAGGTCGTGGGAGATGAAGATCATGGTGAGGCCGAGATCTTTCTGGAGGGACTTGAGGAGGTTGAGGATCTGGGACTGGATGGAGACGTCGAGGGCGGAAACGGGTTCGTCCGCGAGGACGAGTTTGGGTTCCGGGGCAAGGGCACGGGCGATGGCGATGCGCTGGCGCTGGCCGCCGGAGAACTCGTGGGGGTATTTCCGCATGACCCGGGCATCCAGGCCGACGGTGGCCATGAGTGTTTCCACGCGTTTGGCGAGGGCTTCTCCCTTCAATTTGGGGTGCCGCTGGCGGACGGCCTCGGCGAGGGTGGAGAAAATAGTCATCCGGGGGTTGAGGGAGGCGTAGGGGTCCTGGAAGACCATCTGGAAATCGAGGCGGCGGCGGCGGACTTCCGAGCCGGAGAGTTCGGAGAGGTTTTCGCCATTCAGCACCACGGAGCCGGAGGTGGCCGGGATGAGCTGCATGATGGTGCGGGAGAGGGTGGACTTCCCGCAGCCGGATTCGCCGACGAGGCCGAGGATTTCACCTTTTTCGATGGCCAGATCCACGCCGTCCACCGCCTTGATGATCGTCCGGGAGGGGGTGAAAATGCTTCCCGAGCGCTGGGAGAAGTGGGTGTGGAGATTCTTGATTTCCAAGTATGACACGGTCGTGACGATGCACGAAGCGGGCCGGGGCGCACGCCAAAAGGCCGACGGCGGCCAAAAACCGGCGATTTCCAGAGACAAGATTGCGTCGCGGCGGGTTTTGAGCGAAAGAAGTCGCAGCCCATGACCCAACTTTTGATCGAACCCGCCCGGCGAACCGGCTGCGAAGACATTCCCGCCCTGACCGAGGTTCTGAAAGCGGCCTTGCAGCGCCAGCGTTCCCCGATCGATGACGTGCTGGATGCGGGTGTGGTGGATGAGGAGCGGTATATGCGGGAATTGGCCCATGACCTCGGAATCGAGTGGCTGGACAGCATCCCGATGCCGGAGGTTCCCCTCCCCCTGCGGGAGGCCTGCGGACCGCGGATCGCGCTGAAGCACCGGCTGCTGCCGGTGGAAATCGAGGGGGAAGAAGGCCGCAAGCGACTGAAGCTCTGCACCTTCGATCCTTTCAACTTGGTGGCGCGACAGGCTGCGGCGCAGGAACTGGACATGCCCATCGACTGGTGCATGGCCTCGCGGAAGCGGCTGTATGAGGCGCTGCGGCGGCTCTACGGGGTGGGTGCGGACACCTTCGAACAGATTTTGGAAGGCCGGGATTTCGACTACGACCAGATCGAGAGCGGCGAGGACGAGGCCAACGTCATCGACAATGACGATGACGAGGAGGCAAGCGTCGTTAAATTCGTGAACCAGATCATCCGGGAAGCGCTGGACCAGCGCGCGACGGACATCCATGTGGAGCCGCTGGCGACAAACCTGCGGATCCGCTACCGGATCGATGGTCGCCTGCTGGAAGTCGCGGTGCCGGAGAACATCAAGGCGCTGCAAAGCTCGGTAATCGCCCGTCTGAAGATCATGGCCCGCCTCGATATCGCGGAGCGCCGGATACCGCAGGACGGACGGATCAACCTCCAGTTCGAAGGCGCGACCATCGACGTCCGGGTTGCCACCGTGCCGACGGTGGAAGGCGAGAGCGTTTCCCTGCGTTTGCTGAACCAAGAAAAGTTCAACATCGCGAAGCTGGGCATGGAGCCCTTCGTCCTGAAAAAGATCGAGTCGATCCTGCACCTTCCGAACGGAATCATCCTGATCACCGGGCCAACGGGTTCCGGTAAATCGACGAGCCTTTATTCCTTCCTCACGGAAGTGAACCACCCGGAACGACGGATTGTGACGGTGGAAGACCCGGTGGAAAACAAGCTGACCGGGGTGATGCAGATCGCGGTGAAGAACGAGATCGGCCTGACTTTCGCGACGGCGTTGAGATCGATTCTCCGTGCCGACCCGAACATCGTGATGATCGGGGAAATCCGGGATCTGGAGACCGCGGAAATCGCGATCCGGGCCTCGCTGACGGGTCACTTGGTTTTCTCCACCCTGCACACGAACGACGCCATGGGCGGTATCAGCCGTCTGGTGGACATGGGTGTGGAGCCATTTCTGGTTTCCGCCGCGGTGCGGGCCTTCCTTGCCCAGCGGCTGGTGCGGAGGCTTTGCCCGCACTGCAAGACGCCGCGGGAGGTTTCCGACCAGGACAAGCGGGACCTTGGTATCCCCCTTCACCTTCCCGGCCAACCGAGTTCGCCCAAGGGCTGCGACCGTTGCCGGGGAACCGGTTTCTCGGGACGACTGGCCATTTACGAAGTGATCCTGCTCACACAACCGATGCAGGAACTGGTGGCACACCGGGCGCAAGCACCGGAGTTGCGCGCGCAGGCGATCCGCGACGGGTATGTGCCGATGCGCGATTACGGCTGGCACAAGGTGATGAAAGGGGACACGACGATTGAAGAGGTGATTTCGGTCACGTCTTCGGATATCGGAGGAGCGGAATAAAGATTCCAGAGGCCAGAAACCAGAATCCAGATTTAGGAAATCAAGATGCCGCTGTTTGCCTACAAAGCCCTTGCCGCGAATGGATCGGTCACGACCGGTGAAATCGATGCGACCGACCGGCCGGAGGCGCTCCGATTGTTAGACAAGAAGGGGCTGCAACCGGTGAACCTGAAGGAGACCAGTGGCGGTGGGGTCGCAACGGCGAAGAAAGCAAAGCCAAGCGGCGGCGCGAAGCAGAAGCCGGAGGAAAAAGAGAAGGATACGGCAAAGGCGAAGGCCGATGCGAAGGAAGACGTGATACCCGAAGGGCCGATCAAGCTGAAGCGGCAGGAGGTGGTGCTCTTCACGGAAGAACTTTCCGACATGCTCGGGGCGGGGCTGCAACTGGAGCCGGCGCTGAAGTCGATGGAGAACCGGCAGGAACTCGGGAACCTGAAGGCGGTTTCGTTCAAGATCCGCCAGATTGTCCGGGACGGTGTGAATTTCTCGGTGGCGCTGCGGAAGGTGAGTCCGAGCTTCGGGCCGCTGTATTGCTCGCTGGCCGCGGCCGGTGAGGCCTCCGGTGCGCTGGATGAAATCCTGAAGCGCCAGGCGCACTACCTGAAGACGTTGGCGGAACTCCAGAACCGGCTGATCCTGGCGATGATCTATCCGGCCATGCTGATCTGCGCGGGCATCGGCCTGAGCGTGGTGATGGTGACGGTGCTGATCCCGCAGTTGCTTTCGCTGGTGCAAAGCCAGCCGGGCGGCAAGATCCCGCTGGGCGTGGCGATCTTCGTCGCCATTTCAAATTTTCTCTCGAAGTGGTGGATCGTGATCGTGCTGACCTTGATCGCGGGAGGAATCTTCTTCAAGGCGTGGAAGGACAATGAAGCGAACAAGCCGGCCTGGGACCGGATGAAGCTGAAGATCCCGCTCATCGGGCCGGTGATCACCAGCCGCTTCTACGTGCAGTTCCTGGAGACGATGGCGAACCTGGTGAACAACGGGCTGCCCTTGCTGCGGGCGCTGGAGCTTTCACGCGATGCCACGGCCAATATCTCGCTGCGGGCGGAATTGAACAAGGTGATCGCCCAGGTGGGTGATGGCCGCTCGTTCTCAAAGGCGCTGATCCGGAACGGGAACTTCCCTCCCCTGCTGATCGACATGATTTCGGTGGGCGAGCAGACCGGGAAGATCGACCAGTCGTTGCGCCGCGCGGCGGAACGGTATGACAAGGAGCTGGACAAGGATTTGCAGCGGATCATGGCATTGATCACGCCGACGGTGTTGATCATCATGGCGGGATTGGTGGGCGCCATGGCGTATTTGATGATCACGGCGATCTTCCAGACGATCTCGAGTATCAAGTAGTCACTGGTCAGGGGATCATCGTCAGGGGGAGGAGGTTGGTCCAAGCGGGCGGCGGTTCTGCCGCCCTTCAGGGCTCAATTCCATGAGGGCAATGAACCAGAGCGTTGCACCGGGCTATCTTATTCCACCCGGTTGTGGCGGAAGAGGCGGGCGCGGTCTGGTTGTGCCCCAGCAAGTTGGCGGGGGCAAATGGGGGCGGAATGAATTCCGCGGTACGATGGAGGCGAGGGACGATGAGGGCGGCGTAAATTCCGCGCTCCGGCGGAGGCGAGGGACGATGGGGCGGAATGAATTCCGCGCTCCGGCGATGCCAGAGGAGGACAGGGATATCTTTCCTCCTCACAAGAAAACCGCGGAGGCCCGGAGGCCGCCGCGGTTTTTGCCAGTGGATTGCTGCTAATAGAAGGAAACCGGCTCACCAGCCACCGCCGAGGGCCTTGTAGAGGTCCACGGCGTTAATGGCGCGGGACATGCGGAGGAGGATGAGGGTCTGGCGGGCGGAGTAGAAGTCGAGGGTCGCGGTGAGGACTTCAAAATAACTATCGACGCCCTTTTCATAGCGGGCATTGGCGAGGTCCGTGCGCTTTTGCTGGGCCTTGACGAGAGCCTCGGTGGCGGAGATCCGCTCGGCGAGGCCACTGCGGGCGGCGAGGGCATCGGCCACCTCGCGGAAGCCGGTCTGGATGGCCTTCTCGTAGTT
This sequence comes from uncultured Verrucomicrobiales bacterium, assembly GCA_964247045.1. GTDB lineage: Bacteria > Verrucomicrobiota > Verrucomicrobiia > Verrucomicrobiales > Akkermansiaceae > Luteolibacter. The sequence goes on from CAXTTX010000004.1 coordinate 16,308, forward strand.
GGCGATGGCGATCTGCTTGCCGACCTCGGCGGAGGCGAGATTCGCCTTGTTGAGACCACCATCGAAGATGGGCAGTTCCACATTGGGCGAGAACAGCCAGGTGCCGGTGCCATTGTTGAAGAGGCGGGACAGGCTGTTGGCCGAGGTTCCGCCGCTGGCGGTGAGCGTGATCTTGGGGAAGAACGCGGCGCGGGCGGCACCGATGTTCGCATTGGCGGCGCGGAGCTGGTGTTCCGCCTCACGGATGTCCGGACGACGGTACAACAGATCCGAGGTGAGGCCGGCTTTCACCTCGGCGACCACCTGATCATCGAGGCTGCGGCCTTCCGGCAAGCTGGGCAGGGAGCCACCGGCGAGGAAGGTCAGCGAGTTGTTGATCTCGGTCTGGCGCTGCCGGAAGAGGGCCAGGTCGACCTTGGCGGTCTGGCGCTGGACTTCCATGGAACTGAGGTCCAGTTCGGAAATGGTGCCAGCATCGAAGCGTTGCTTCACGAGGTCGTAGGCGGAATTGAAGCCGTCGAAAGTTTGTTGCGAGAGATCCGCCTGTTCCTTCAGCGCGCGCTCGGTGAGGTATTGGTTGGCCACCGTGGCAACCAGCGAGATTTGCGCACTGACACGAGCGGCATCACTGGCGAAGTAGGTTTCCAGCGCCTGGCTATTCAGACTGCGGACGCGGCCGAAAAGATCGAGCTCGTAAGACGTGAGACCCACGGCGACGTCGTAGTTGCGGGAGGTCGAGCCCGAGCCATCGTCGGAGTTGATGGAACGCTCCCGTGTTCCGTTCGCGGACAATTTCAAGGCCGGGAAAAGTTCGCTACGGGAGATGCCATACTGGGCACGGGCCTGCTCGACATTGAGCGCGGCGACACGGAGGTCGCGGTTGTTGGAGAGCGAGGTGCCGACGAGCTTCTTTAGCCGGGGATCGGTGAAGAACTTCTGCCAGGCGATGTCCGCGGAGACCTCGCCGCCGGTCTTGCCGGGGAAATGGCCGGAGACGGGCGATGAAACGGGATCGAGCTTCGGAATGAACGAGCACGAGGTCGTGAGCAAGCCCAGCGCGATGAATGAAACGGATGATTTATGCATTTTGGATTTCTCCTTTCTTGAGATCAGCAGCAGGCGTGGCGGGGGCGGTCTTTTTCCCGGTGACGCGGGAAACGATTTTCACCACGGTGACGAAGAAGACGGGCACGAGGAAGATGGCGAGGATGGTACCCGTGACCATGCCGCCCGCAACCCCGGTTCCGATGGCGTTCTGGCTGGCGGACCCCGCGCCTGAGCTGATGACCAGCGGGACGACGCCGAGCACGAAGGCCATGGAGGTCATGAGAATGGGACGGAGGCGGAGTTTGACGGCTTCCAAGGTGGCTTCCATGAGGCCCTTTCCTTCCTTCATGAGATCAATCGCGAACTCGATGATGAGGATGGCGTTTTTGGTCGAAAGGCCAACGGTGGTGAGCAAGCCGACCTTGAAGTAAACGTCATTCGGCAGATCGCGCCACGAGACGGCGGCAAGCGCGCCGACAATTCCAAGGGGAACCACCATGATGACGGCCACGGGAATGGACCAGCTTTCGTAAAGGGCGGCGAGGCAGAGGAAAACGATGAGGACGGAGACGGTGTAAAGCACGGGTGCCTGGTTTCCGGAGATCCGTTCTTCCAACGACTGTCCGCTCCACTCAAAGCCGATGCCCGCCGGAAGCTTGGCGGCCATGGCTTCCATCTCATCCATGGCGACACCGGAACTGAGACCCGGCGCCGCGGCACCGACGATGTTGATGGCCGGAAGCCCGTTGTAACGCTGGAGCTGGGGTGAGCCGTAGGACCACTCCACTTTCGTGACCGACGAGAGCGGAACCATGCCGCCCTGCTTGTTCCGCACGAAGACCTTGCCGATGTCCTCGGGGGTCATGCGGAATTGCGCGTCGAGTTGGACGATGACGCGCTGGACGCGGGGACCATTGACGAAGTTGTTCACATAGCTCGACCCGAAGGCGGTCTGCATGGTGGTGTTGATATCCGCGAGCGAAACTCCGAGGGCACTTGCCTTGTCCTGGTCGAGTTCGATCTTCATCTGGGCGGCGTCGTTCAAGCCCTGCGGACGAACCTGAAAGAGCTTGGGATTCTGGGCGGCCATGCCGAGGAGCTGGCCTTTCGCAGCATCCAAGGTCTGGTGGCCGACGCCGCCGACATCCTGAAGCCAGAAGTCGAATCCGGAAGATGTTCCCAACTCGGGAATGGCAGGCGGATTGAGAGGGAAGACGATGGCGTCCTTGATGCCGCCGAGGCTTTGGATCGCGCGCTGGATCACGGCCTGAACCTTGTGCTCCTTGCCCTCTCGTTCTTCCCAAGGCTTGAGGCGGAGGAAGGCCAGCCCGGAGTTCTGGGCGCGGCCCGAAAAGCTGAAGCCCGCGACGGTGAAATAGTGTTCGATCTCCGGCTGCTTGGAGAAGTATTCCTCCGCCTTGTCGAGCACCTCACCGGTACGCTCGTCCGTCGCGCCCACAGGCAGCGACATGAGGGTGAGGAAATAGCCCTGGTCTTCTTCCGGAAGGAAGGAGGACGGCATCCTTTGGTAAAGGTGGACCACCAAGCCGATGATGAGCGCCAGGATGACGAGTCCCACGCTCACACGCTTGATCAAATGGCCGACCCAGCTCTGGTAACGGTGGGTGACCTTGTCGAAGGTCCGGTTGAACCAGCCGAAGAAACCGCCCTTGGCGTGATGGTGGCCCGCATCCACCTGCTTGAGCAAGGTGGCACAGAGCGCGGGGGTGAGCGAAAGGGCGAGGAAGATCGAGAAAATCATACAAGACACCATGGACATGGTGAACTGGCGATAGATGGTCCCGACCGATCCGCCGAAGAAGGCCATCGGCAGGAACACCGCGGTGAGCACCAGGGTGATTCCGATCAAGGCGCCGGTGATCTGGCCCATGGCCTTGCGGGTGGCTTCCACGGCGTCAAGGCCCTCCTCGCTCATGATGCGCTCGACGTTCTCCACGACGACGATCGCGTCATCCACGAGAATGCCGATGGCAAGCACCATGCCGAACATGGTGAGCACGTTGATCGAGAAACCGAAGGCAAGCATCAGGCCGCAGGTGCCGAGCAAGGCAACGGGAACCACCAGCGTGGGGATCAGTGTGGCGCGGATGTTCTGGAGGAAAAGATACATTACGAGGAAGACCAGAATGATGGCTTCCACGAGGGTCTTGAGCACTTCCTCCACGGAGATCTTCACGAAGGTGGAGGTGTCGAGCGGGTAAATCACCTTCACGCCCGGCGGGAAGAATTCCTTCAGGCGATCCACCTCTGCGCGGACGGCATTCGCGGTGTCCAGGGCATTTGCCGTGGGGGAAAGCTTCACGGCGGCAGCGGAAGTGGGCTTGCCGTCGATCCGGGCCTTGATCGAGTAATCTTGGCCACCCATTTCGACGCGGGCGACATCCCGGAGATAGACGCGCGAGCCATCCGTATTCACGCGGAGAATGATGTTCTCGAACTCGCCGACCTCACGCAGGGTGGCGCGGCCCTGCAAGATGACGTTGAGCTGCTGGCCTTTCACCGCGGGGAGCTGGCCAATCTGACCGACCGGCACCTGGGTGTTTTGCGACTGGATCGCGGTTGAGACATCCCCCGGAGTGAGGTTGAAGCTCACCAGCTTGTCAGGATCCAGCCAGATTCGCATGGCGTACTGGGTGCCGAACTGGATTACCTCGCCGACACCCTGCACGCGGCGGATCGGATCGAGCACGCTGGCGGAAAGATAATTGCCGAGCGAGATGGCATCCATGCTGCCATCGTCCGTGGAAAGGGCGATGAACATCATGAAATTCCGGGTGGCCTTGGCGACCACCACGCCTTGTTGCTGCACGGTGGCGGGCAAGCTGGGCGTGGCGAGCTGCACCTTGTTCTGGACCTGCACTTGCGCGACATCCGGGTTGGTGCCCGGCTGGAAGTACAGGGTGATGACCGCCTGGCCATTCGCATCACTCGCGGATGACATGTAGAGCAGGTTGTCGATACCGTTGAGTTGCTGCTCGATTACGGAGGTCACCGTGTCGGTCAGCGTTTCAGCGGAGGCACCGGCATAGTTCGCGGTGATCGAGATCGAGGGCGGGGCGACGGCAGGGTACTGCGCGACCGGAAGCCGGGTGATCGAAATGAGTCCCAGAAGGGCGATGAGGATGGAGACGACCCACGCGAAGACGGGGCGGTCGATGAAGAAGCGGGCCATGTGAGGGAAGAATTATGATTTGCTGGCAGGAGCGGCCGGTTCGGCCTTCTTCTCCTGGAATGGCTCAGGGGCAACCGGAGAACCCGGCTTGGCTTTCATCTGGCCTTCGATGATGACACGTTCACCCGCCTTGAGGCCCGAGGTGATCACCCATTTGTCGCCGCTGATCTCACCGGTCTGGACGGTCCGGACCTGGGCGTGGTTGGCGTCGTCGATCACGAGAACGGTGCCGGAACCACCAAGGCCGCGGGTGACCGCGCGCTGGGGAACGGTGACCACGTTTTCCAAAATTGATTGGACGACCCGGCCACGGGCAAACATGCCGGGGAGAAGGTCATGGTCCGGATTGGGAAACTGCGCGCGCAAGGTCACCATGCCCGTGGTCTGGTCCACGCTTACCTCGGTGAAAAGAAGCTTGCCCGGCTTTTCATAGGCAGAACCGTCTTCCAAGATGAGGGTCAAGGGCTTCTCCTTGGGAGCACCTTCGCGCGCCATCGCCTTTTTCAAGGTGAAGAGTTGGGCACTGCTCTGGGTGAAGTCGAAATAGACCGGATCGAGTTGTTGGATGACCGCCATGAGCGTGGCATCCCCCTGCCCCACCAGCGCACCCTCGGTGACGACCGCCTTGCCGATGCGGCCGGAGATAGGAGCGGTAACGGTGGCATAGCCGAGGTTGAGGTCCGCCGTGGCCAAAGCGGCCTTGGCGGACTGGACTTCCGCCTCGGCGATGGCGAGGGCAGACTCCGCGTTGTCAAAGTCCTGCTTGCTGACGGCATTCAACTTGATGAGGCCCTTGAGGCGGTCCGACTGGATCCGCGCGATTTTCTCGCTGGCTTCCGACTGGGCGAGGGCGGCAGCGGCACTGTTGCGCGCGGACTCCAAAGGGGCGGGATCGATCCTGAAGAGAACATCGCCGGCTTTGACGTCGGCACCTTCGGTGAAGGTTTTCTCCAGAAGGATACCGGGGACACGGGCACGCACCTCGGAAACCCGCACGGGATCAATGCGGCCGGGAAGGTCACGGGTGATGGTGACCGTCTCGGTGGCAGCCGGGAGGAAGGTCACGGCCGCCGGTGGCGGGGCAGGTGGCGCGGCGGCGGATTTTTTTCCGCAGCCCGGGAGACACAACCAAATAACGGACAAAGGAAGGAAGACAATCGGGCGCATGAGACAGGTGTGGAGAGGAACGGAAAGTCAAACAGCCGTTCGAAGGGAGACAAATATCACCGGTAACGGCGGGATCGGAATGATTTAGATGTTTCCATGCTGGTAACTTTGAGTTACCACTGCGGCGGGACGATGGAACTGCGGCATTTGAAATACTTCGCGGCGGTGGCTGAGGAACTGAGCTTCCGCAAGGCGGCGCAACGGCTGCATGTCAGCCGGCCCGCCCTCAGCAAGCAGATCAAAGATCTGGAGGCGGAGATCTCTGTCAAGCTGCTGGATCGAGATACTGTAAGCGTTTCACTTACCAAGGCGGGAGAAATCTTCCTAGAGGACACGCAAAAATTGTTGGCCCATGCCGATCAGGCAATCGAGAGGGCGGCGCAGGCACAGTCCGGGCACCGCGGGAAGTTGCGGATCGGGAGCGTGGGGATCATCGCCACGGATTTTCTACCGAAGACGCTGAAACTGTTCCACCAGAAGTATCCCGGGGTGGAAGTGGAGTTCGTGGAAATGCTGCCGGTGGAACAGCTCGCGGCGCTGGCAAAGGGAAAAATCGACATCGGTTTCGCCTATGGACGGGATGTGGAGAACATGCCGAACTTGCAAAGCCTGCGGGTGATTTATTCGATTTTCGGCGTCGCGGTCTCCGCCCAGCACCCGGTAGCGCAAAAGTCGGCGGTGACGCTGAAGGAGTTGCGTTCCGAAACCTTGCTGTGCCTGGGAGGGAGCGGTCCGTCCAGCCACCGGGAGGCCATTTGCAGCATCTACACGGCGGAGAACACGAAGCCGGGCAAATGCCGGCAAATCGAGGGCTTCGACTCTCTGGTGACGCTGCTCTCGGCGGATCAGGGGATTTCCTTGCTGCCGCATGTGCTGGATCTCGCGAAACAGGACGTGACGATCGTGCCGATCATTCCAAGCGCGCCGGAGAAGACGGATTTGGATTTCCACATGTTCGCGGTCTGGGAGCGGAATTCCCAGTCCCACCATGTGAAACACTTCGTCCAGTTGCTGGAAGAACGGGTACTGGTGCCATCAGGCCACGGCGCATGAGTTGGTGGCGGGCAGCAGTGCCCGCATGGCTTGGGCGAGGGCGTCCGGATTTCCCGCATCGATACGGGTGAGCAGCGGATGGCGGGGTAGGCCGCAGGCGTGGCTGGCAATGACGGGGATTCCGGAAGCCAAGGCACGGAGAGCGATGCGGGGTTCATGCTCGACCCAAGCGGGCAGGATCAGAGCGGTGCAACCGGCGAGTTCGGCAAGGGATGCCGGGCGGTGGGGAATTTTCTCCAGAGGGTTGGCGCGGCCTTCCCGGGCGCGGCCGAGGACGAGCAGCTCGCCGCCGGTTTTGGAGATGGCCTCGGCGACCTCGTGGATGCCCTTGCGGCCTAGGGCGGAGGCGGGAAAGAACCACTTGGGGGAGGCTGACGGGCTGGCGCGGTCGAGGGGCGCGGGCATTTTCCAATCCAACAAGAGAGCGCGGTTTCCGAAGAAGGCGGCGATTTCCCGGTGCGGGGTGATGAGGCGGGCGGCGGCGGCAAGGGCGCGGGTTTCGGCCTCGACCAAGGCGGGATCCGCGCGGAAGTCTGCCAAGGTGTCCGACTCCGGGTGGCGGGCGGCGGCGGCATCCAGCCGGGCGTGGAGTTCGGCCAGAGGCCAGCGGTTCACGAGCACATCGAAGGTGCGGCCGCCCAAGTGACCGGAGAGCCAGAGGTGGGGCAGGAGGGTTTGGGAAACGACGAGGTGGCGGGCCTGGGGATCGAGACGACCAGCTTCGATTTGCGCGAGCTGGCGCTGGCCTGAAAGAAGGAAGCTTTGACGGGCGGCGCCTTGGGCGGGGAGGCGGCGCTGTTGCCACGAGCGGCGAAGGGTTTGCCAAGTGGCGTGATGGACGCGGGTGCCGGGAGGCGGGGTCCAAGTGTAGTTCGGGCGGTTCCAGCGGCGGCCGTCCAAGGGGGTCATCCAGTGGTCACCGGGGTGGCTGTGGGCGGCGCACCAGGCATCGAACTCGGGCCATGATCCTTCCAGAAGCCAAGCGGTGTGGCCGGAGGCGGGGCCATGGGAGTGAACGGCGGAAGGGTGGCGGAAGCAGGAAGTGACATTACAGGTGAGGCAATCGCCGTCGGCAGTGGCGCGGATGGGGAGACCGGCGGCGGCCGGTGGGGATTTGACCTTGGCGATGGGGTTGGCGGTGATCGCCCGGAAGGAGACGACGAGATGGGTCGGAGTCAGGCGGGTTTCCAAGCGCCATGGAAACGGTGCCCGGAACCGGAGATCGACGTAGTTCCAGAAGACGGTGGCGTCCTGTTCCGGAGGCAAGTTGCTACCCGGCAGCGAGCGAGAGTGGCCATGGCGCTCGACGATTTCCAGACCGGCATCGAGCGCGGCGGCATGGAGCAGGCCGGAAAGCTGGCAAAGGCCGCCGCCGAGATTGGGGATGAGGCAGCCGGAGCGGAGTTCGCGGCCTTGGGTGAAACCAGCGGCGCGGGTGACGCGGCCCAGCTGTTTCCAGAAGCTGAATATCTCGCCTGCCGGGACCTCGATGCCATTGAGCTGCCGGCAGGCGGCTCGGAGGTTCTGCACTTTTCCGGCGGTGAGCGGAAACTCCGCCGGAGAGACCTGGGTCCAGAGCGGAGCCTTGGCCTCGGCAGCCAGAGGGGCGCCTTCCATGGTGGCACCGGCGGGATGGATGGCGGGGCCGCGGCGGCGCTCCCGCCACCAACGGTTCGCAATGAAGACACGCGACTTCAGATAGAAAATAACGGCTTCGCCACGGGTCGGTTCGTGGTGGTCCGCGGTGGCGGGTTTTTGCATGGGACGATCCGCGAAGAGGATCAGTGGAGTTACGGTGGCGGATGTGACGATTTGTCGCCGGGTGAAATTCGATCCATTCTTGCCAAATCCGGAGGGGGCAGCAGGGTGACGGGATGCGCATGAAATTCCTGCTTTTCCCGGCATTTTTCGGGATTACCGCCTGCGGCAATCTATCGGCTGGCGGTGGGGATGTTTGTTACCGCTACGTGAACTCGATGGATTTCGGGAAAAACAACACGCTGGACCCGGTGACGGTGACCGGCCACGACGAGCAGGGGGTGAAGGAAGCGACCCGGCTGGACGTGAAGATCGGCGAACAGACGATCGCGCTGCGGGACATGTACGAAGGTAAGGCGGGCGCGATGTACAACCCGCGGGTGGAATTGGCCGGTGACGGGGCGCTGGTGGTGAGCTGGAGCCAGATCGGCGAGACGGGGTGCACGGTGGAGATCGCGGCGGACGCGGGCGGGAAGCTGATCGAACGGAAGCGGACTTTTGAAGAGCCCTGAGGAAAGTGTCGCAAAATAGGCATTGAGAAATGCGGCCTCCCCGCGATGTTGGAATTCCATCCAACCCGATCCACACCATGATCCCCGAAGGTTCCCATTCCGTGACTCCCTCGCTAACAGCCGCGGACGCGGTA
>CAXTTX010000004.1:25181-32247 GCA_964247045.1 uncultured Verrucomicrobiales bacterium
CAGCATTGGATTTCTACATGCGCGCGTTTGACGCGAAAGAACACTACCGGCTGGCGGAGCCGGGGACGGGGAAGATCATGCACGCGGAGTTCAACATCGGGAACTCGCGGATGATGATTTCCAGCGAGTATCCGGATTTCGGGGCGATCGCGCCCGAGATCGGGAAAGGCGGGACGTTCATGATCTATGTGGAGGACGTGGACGCCGCGTTCAAGAAGGCGGTGGCGGAGGGAGGCATCCCGGTGCAGGAGCCGATGGACCAATTCTGGGGCGACCGCACGGGGAGAATCAACGATCCGCATGGCTACCGCTGGAGCCTGGCAACGCACGTGCGCGACGTTTCACCGGAAGAGATCGCGAAGGCGGCGGCGAGCTGGGGATCGGGAAGCTGAGAGGAGCATGGCATGGCAGACATCTGGACAGCGGAGAAACGGTCCGAGGTGATGTCGAAAATCCGGGGCTGCGATACCAAGCCGGAACTAATGCTGAGGTCCATGCTGCACCGCCACGGGTATCGTTTCACGATCCGCGGTCCCGGTAACAAGAAGCTGCCGGGAAGGCCGGACCTGGTTATGCCGAAGTTGCGGACAGTGGTGTTCATCCACGGGTGTTTCTGGCACGGGCACGAAAATTGCGGGGATTTCCGGATACCCTCCTCGCGGACGGAATGGTGGACGGCGAAGATCGAGGGGAACCGGGTGCGGGATCTGCGGGTGGAGAATGAACTGAGGACGCGGGGCTGGCATGTGGTGACGATCTGGGCCTGCGCATTGAAGACGCGGGCGGCTCGGGAGTGGCTGGAGAAGCAGTTGCCTAAACTGCTGGGGCCGCAGCCGCGGCAAGGCTGAAGGCAAAGTTTCCGATGGCATTCGCGGGAAACAAGTGGGAGCATTCTGCCAATCTTTTTCCGACCATGAGCGAAGAAACCAACGCGGCCCCATCTACTCCCGGCGAGTTCTGCTGGAATGAACTCGTGTCAGGCGATGTGGAGGCATCCAAGAAATTCTATCAGGAGACCTTCGGCTGGACGGCGGACACTGTGACGATGGCGCCGGGGTTTGAATACACGATGTTCAAGCTGGGCGAGAAGACCGTGGCGGGGATGATCGGAATCCGGCCCGAGATGGGGCCGATCCAACCGCACTGGGTGAGTTATGTGAACAGCGTGGATCTGGAGGGTGATACGGAGAAGGCAAGGGCAGCGGGTGGGAAGATCCTGCGGGAGCCTTTCCAGGTTCCTTCAGGGGGCAGCCTGGCGATCGTCCAGGATCCGCAAGGGGCGGTGTTCGCGCTGTGGAAGAATTCAGAGAGGCACGAGAAAACTTGTTAGATTTTCACCGTATCACGCACACACACGGCTGACCGGGCCGGTCAGCCCCACCTTTTCTGGGGTCAGCCTTTGGTCTGGCCTGTGCCGCGGACGCGATACTGGTAGCTGGTGAGCTCGCGGAGACCCATGGGGCCACGGGCGTGGAGCTTGTCCGTGGAGATGCCGATTTCCGCGCCGAAGCCGAATTCCCCGCCATCCGCGAAGCGGGATGAGACGTTGTGGAAGACGCAGGCGGAATCCACTCCACGCAAGAAGCATTCCGCGATGGCTTGGTCCGCGGTGACGATCACGTCGGTATGGTGGGAACCGTGGAGATTGATGTGGGCGACGGCCTCGCCGAGGGAATCGACGATTTTCACGGCGAGGATGAGTTCAAGGAACTCGGTGTCGAAGTCCGACTCGGAAGCGGGCACCGCATCGGGAAGGATTTCAAGAACGTCGGGGCAACCGCGGATCTCGACGTTCTTCGAACGGAGGGCGCTGGCGACCTTGGGAAGGAATTCGGTGGCGATGTCCTTGTGAACGAGGAGGATTTCGAGGGCGTTGCAGACGCCGGGCTTTTGAGTTTTGGAATTGACCGTGAGATCAACGGCCATGTCCAGGTCGGCGGCGGCATCGGCGAAGAGATGGCAGATGCCGTCGTAGTGCTTGATGACGGGCATGCGGGCGAGGGAAACGACGGTTTCTATGAGACCCTTGCCACCACGCGGGATGATGAGATCAAGCCACTGGTCCATGCCGGCGAGGGCGGCGACGCTTTCGCGGTCGGTGAAGGGGATGAGCTGGATCGCATGTTCCGGCGCACCCGCGGACCCGAGGGCCGCGGCGATGGCGCGATTCGAATGGATGGCCTCACTGCCGCCGCGAAGGATGGTGGCATTGCCGGTCTTGAAGCAGAGCACGGCCGCATCCGCGGTGACGTTGGGGCGGCTTTCGTAAATGATGCCGATGGTGCCGATAGGGACACGCACCTGCTCGATGCGGATGCCGTTCGGGCGTTCCCAGGACTCCATGACCTGGCCGACCGGATCGGGAAGCGTCGCCACCTGGTCGATGCCGGCAGCCATGGCCTCGATGCGTTTTTCATCGAGCTTCAGCCGGTCAAGCATGGCGGAGGAGAGGCCTTTTTCCGTGCCAGCGGCAAGATCCTTGGTATTCGCCACGAGGAGTTCCGGGGTCGCCTTGCGGATGGCCGCCGCCATCGCGCGGAGGATGGCGTTTTTCTCGTCACTCGTCAGTTGGGCAAGCTTATAGGCGGCCTCGCGGGCCTGCTTGCCCATCTGGTGGATGGTTTGCTGGATGGTGGACATTAATTCAAAGCGATACAGGAATGACCCAAGTTTCGTGATCGTGCAGACAAAGCCTCACACCATCGCCTCGTACGCACGGGTCTGATAATCAGAAAGCATGCTGGCTAATTCCAACGAAGCATTCAAATCCTCCCGAGTGATATTCGGATAGTCCGCGAGAACCTCTGGTGCCCCGCCTTCTCCCGCCAAGGCACCCAGAATCGTCGAAACAAGCACACGCGTGCCTTTGATCACGGGTTTACCGTGACAAATATTGGGGTCGATTTGAATTCTCGGATTCATGCTCGGATGTTAGCTTCTGGAACCAAAACCGCAAGGGGACCTCAAGAATTCACCGCCGCGTGGAAGCGGGTGGAAATCCCCTCCCCCGCGACGATGGCGGCCAGGCGCTCCGGGTGGCGGCCGTGGGCGATGTGGGTCTCGATGCCGGCCTCAACGGCGAATTTCACGGCGGCGAGCTTCGAAGCCATGCCGCCCATGGAGAAGCGGCCCTTGTCGTCGCGGACGTGGCGGAAGACGTTGTCGATATCGGTGACTTCCGGCACGAGCTGGTTGGTTTCGGGATCAAGGAGGCCATCCACGCTGGTGAGGAGGATCACGCGCTTGGCCCCGGCGAGCTTGGCAACGCGGACGGAGAGCATGTCATTGTCGCCGAACTTGAGCTCCTCAACGGCGACGGAGTCGTTCTCGTTGATGATCGGCAGGATGTGCGGTTCGGAGAGCAAGCGGTTGAGCGTGTCCGAAACGTAGCCCGCTCGCTCCGGGGTGCCGAGGTCGCCGGCGGTGAGGAGGACTTGGGCGATGGTGATGTCGAAATTCGCGAACAGGCTGCTGTAGGTCTGCATCAGGCGCGCCTGGCCGACGGCGGCACAGGCCTGGCGGGTGGCGGTGTCCTTCGGATATTCCGTGAGGCCGAGGGCGGAGACACCGGAACCGACGGCACCGGAAGAGACGAAGACACAGCGATGGCCGGCATTGATGAGCGCGGAAATGGCCGCGACGAGATGGACCAGCGCGGCGCGGTCGAGCGAGCCATCTGCAGATTTCGTGAGAACACCGGTGCCGGCCTTGATGAGCGTGAGATCGGGAATCATGGGAACATTTCTTTCGCGCTGGGGCCGGGAGGCATACGCGGAAACCCCAGCCCGCGCCACTGTTATTCCGGCGGGCAACGGTGGGGATGTTCGGGGGGATTGAAGCGCGCGCTCGTGGGGGTCAGCATCACCGGTGGGACGCCGCGCGCGCTGTTGATCGGGCCAATCCGCCCTACCTTGTTTCAGCGGGAGGCGACCAAGCGCTCCTTGGCGCGGATCACTTTGATAGGGACCGAGTTCGCGACGTCTTCCAGCATCCTGCGGCGGGCCAGCAGGCCTACCCGGGCATTTCCGGGAACCGACCAAGTGTCTCCGGCGGCGGCAGTTTCTTCCGGCGTGAGCAGGGCCGCGGAGGATTGCGTCAGCCAAGGCTGCAAATTCTCCAACTCATTCTTACTGAAGCGCTGGAAGACAGGATCCTTGAAGGCAACGATGATGTCTCCGTCGCTGGTCGGCTCGGCGAGAAACTTGGCTCCGGGATCTTTGCAACCTGCCAGGATTTTCCGGGCTTCCTCCATCGGGTCCTTGCAAGGTTCCGTGATCACCACACAGGTGCCGCGCTTGAAAACAACGAAGCTGCGTCGCTCCGTCACGTTTTTGGAGCAGAAACTGACCAGTTCCCCGGTGGAGGGCATCAGCGCGGCGGTTCTCACTGGTCGCGCCGAGGCCGGGGTGGAGAGGGTGGCAGGGGCAACGGAGTTGGAATTTTTTGAAACCGTACTCGGGAGCGTCATGGAAATTCCCAGTCCGAAGATTCCCGCCAGCATCAGGGCCACGGGGAGTGCGGCACGGGAAGAGAGGGGCGTTTTGCACGAATGATTCGGGTTAATCATGCAAAATGTTTTACAAAACTTGACAATAAAGCAATATTTATTTTAAAAACCCACGTCTCCTGTTTAATACCCCCATGAAAAACACCCTGAAAAAACAACCAACTACCACGCTTGGCAGGCGGTCCCACCTGCCTCTTGTCGGTGCGATGTCCTTGGGCATCGTCTCGGCAGGATGCCTCACGCAGGCCGTCCAAGCGGAAAACGTCGACAGCGAAATTGTGCTGCTGGTCGATATCGTCCGGCCTGAGCTCTCGAAAAACGAGTTCAGCCGGTTAATGACGGGCTACGCGAACGCATTCACGAGCAGCCAGGTTCTGGATTCCATCCAGTCCGGTGTCTATGGACGCATCGCCGTATCGATGGTGCTCTTCGGCGGTCCTTCCACGCAAGTGGTGGGAATCCCGTGGATGATGATCGGAAGCGCGGCGGATGCCCACTCATTCGCGGTGATGCTCGAGAATGTGACGAGGCCCAACACCTTCGATTTTTCCGATGCAGGTGCCGGGTTGACCGTCGCTGCCGCTTCATTCGGAACCGAAACGGGTCACGCCAGCAATGGATTCGAAAGTAGCGTGCAGATCATTGAAGTCGCCTCCGCGGGCCTGACTTCGAGGAATCTGGCGGCCTCCACGGCTGCCAGCAGCGCGAACGCCTTGGTTTCCGGAGTCGATTTGATCAATTCCATGGCTTTGGGCAACTTCTCGCGCTCCATCGAGGACTTCTACTCGACCAATGTGATTGGCAGTACCATCCCCGGAGTCCAGGCGACGAGCAGTTCCTCCGGATTCAACGGAAATCTGGCAGCCACGATGACCCGACAGTTCAACGAGTCCGTGCAAACCGGGGCGGCTGCTTCCATCAACGCAGTTCCGGAACCCGGCACTTTGGCAGGACTGATTCCCGCCACGCTGTTGTTGCTCAGAAGGCGCAGGCAATAACAACTTCACCCCCACCTCCCCCGGTAATGAACACCCCAAACTCTCCCGCCTCCGCGGGAAGGGATTCCAACACCCTCATCACCGTCTCGGAAGTGGCGGAACAGGTGGGGCGTGAAATCCTCGAATCGCAAATGGAACCCGGCGCATGGGCCACCGCTCTTTACGAAAGTGAAGGGAGGCGGGAAGACGCCCTGGCGCTCTACACGCGCCTCCGGATCCGACGCTTGTCCAAACAGCGCCGTGTCCGGCTGGCCAAGGTCCGCTCATTCGAGTCCAGACGCCTCCTCAACTGCATGGGCGACCAGGCGACACGCGAGTCGCTTGCGAAGACCATCCAGGAAATGCTGGGAAACGCCAAGTCCCGGGGAAAACCGATGAACTTCATGAAACCGAGGTTGTCGATTGTCTGGCTGGCTGTCCTGTACTTCGGCACGGCCGGAACGGTCGCTTCGCTCGGGCGGCTGTTTGGCTCATTCCTGCCGGATATCCTTTCGCATACTCCTGTGCTGGTCGCCATGCTTGCAGGCGTGGGATCGGTCTGGAGCGCGGTGGTGATCCGGCAGTTCCTGCCGAAGCGCTGGATCATGCTGGGGTGGAATACCGGCCTGGTCCTGACCTGCAATGTCGTGTGCCTGAGCTCGCTCCTGCTGGGCACCAAGGTCATCAGGGAAGCTTGCACATCGGAAATGGCGATTGCTCCGTCCCGAACGGCCCAAGCACCGGCGCGCACGGTCCTCGTGAAGCCGCGGGAGATGAAGGAGCCTTATCTGGTCTCCACGGCCACCACCAAGCATCAGAATAAGAATTGATCCGGCAGAAACCCGCGCGGATGTGATGGAATTTGAAGGCGCCGGTGGACATGGTTCCACCGCGCCTTCGCGCGCAGGCTGATAGATACCGGTGAGTCCATCCCGCGGCGGATCCCGACTGATTTGTCCTACCGCGGGAAAGCGCATCAATCGGCTTTCCCGGCCAGGAAGGGCATGACACAAACTTGATATGTCCATGGTGAACGAGCCGCCCCCGTCCATGAAGAATGCCTTCGGGTTGATTGACCCGGACCAGTTGTTGCCTGCCGTCGAGCCGGAGGACCGGGGAGCCGTGCTTTATTCGCCGGTGACGGAAGCGATCCTGCGGGGATTGGAACAATGGTTGCGGGAACATGCCGGTGTGATGGTGACATCGTGGGGCACCCAAAAGCCGCTGGGTGAGGCAGGCGTGCCCGATCCCTACAAGGATTCCTGCGAATACCGCCGCCCGCCTACCAAGAGCCTGGCCGACTTTCCCGCTGCGGAAGAAGTGGCCACGTGGTGGGACGCGCGCCCGGAGGAGATGAGGGATCCGGATGGCTTCGAGATGATCCGGCTGCAGGTTGCGCTGTTGGGAGGCTCGGACCACCTCATCGAATCGATCCACGGGGAGATTCCGATGAAGGCGAACAAGCGCCATCTTGAATACCTTACCCAGTGGATCCGGCTGCTGCGCCCAGGGGAAGACTCGCGCGAAAACTGGCGGGAGTACATCGTGGATGCGGCCGAGAGCGCCCACGCCCGCGCCGATC
>CAXTTX010000005.1:0-3156 GCA_964247045.1 uncultured Verrucomicrobiales bacterium
AAAGGCAAATTTGCGAACCCCACCGGGCAATCGAGGATCCGGGATTCGCATTAAATTTGGCTAGGTCCTGATACCACACCCGTCACATAACCCGCCTCGTCATAAGTGTAAGTCCGGCTTGCTTCCCATCCGTCCCATCCGTCCCATCCGTCTTATGATGAACGGACTCCATCTTTGTATATTGGCAGACGCCCGCTTGGTTGAGACGCCCCCCCGAGTTTGCTATAATGGAAACATGCCAACGTCCACCAGCCTGCCCGCTCCCCCTTCTCTGACCCCGCCCGCGAATCTCACCCTTCGCGTCCCTGGCCTCATCCTCTTGTGTCTTGGGTCTTCAGCTCTTGGGTCTCTCCAAAAAAAAACTCAAAACAGTTGGCATTCGTTGCAATCCGC
Source organism: uncultured Verrucomicrobiales bacterium (assembly GCA_964247045.1). Taxonomy (GTDB): domain Bacteria; phylum Verrucomicrobiota; class Verrucomicrobiia; order Verrucomicrobiales; family Akkermansiaceae; genus Luteolibacter. Next base: position 394 of record CAXTTX010000005.1, read on the forward strand.
CGCCCTCAACCCCGCGCCACGCAACATCAAATCCTCAAAACCATCTGAAAACAAGCTGATTAAAGCAACATGAAACCAATCTCCCTCAATCCGGGTCCCAAGCCCAAAACGACAAAAAATGACAAAATCACTGCTGGAGAATGCTGCTACACCACGGATTCTGCAAATCTGCCCCGATTTTTGACGCCTTTTTGCACCGTTTACCCCCGCGCCGCAGCGTTTCCAAACCGGTTTCTTCCCTCTTTTTGGTGTCTTCCTTCGTGCCTTTCGTGGTTTCTTTTCCTCTTCCCAGCCTCTTCTCCACACCGCTCCCGAACCTTGCTGAAATCCTTAAAAAATCAACCCCTCCCAAACAAGGTGACCCTGACCGCAGACATTCCGTGCTTGTTTTCCGCCAGAAATCAGCGAAAGCCTTGCCGCCCCGCAGGTCCGGCGTCCCGGCAACGCGGATTTTAGACTCATTTCTTCCATGGATACGCCTCCTTTTTCTGAACTCGGCTTGCCCGATGCCTTGCTCGCCGCGATTCAAACGCTCGGCTACGAGCGCCCTTCTCCTATTCAGGCCTTGAGCATTCCGCCCGCCCTGGAGGGCAAGGACATCCTCGGCCTCTCCGCGACCGGTTCGGGAAAAACCGCCGCATTCACCCTGCCGGCTCTTGCCCAGGTCCAAATCAAAGAGGCCTATCCCCAGGTCCTCATCCTCTGCCCGACCCGCGAACTCGCGGTGCAGGTTTGCGAGGAGGTTCACCGCCTCGGCGCGAAAATGCGCGGCCTCCACGCCACGCCCGTTTACGGCGGTGCTCCCATCGACCGCCAGTTGCGCGCCCTCCGTGCCGGCACCCAGGTCGTCGTCGGCACCCCGGGACGCCTGTTGGATCACCTTCGCCGCGGCAGTTTCGACGCCTCCCGCATCCGCATGGCCATCCTCGACGAGGCGGACCGCATGCTCGACATGGGCTTCAAGGACGAGATGGATGAACTGCTCGCCGCCCTGCCCGCGGAACGCCAGACGCTCTTCTTCTCCGCCACCATGAATCCGGGCGTTTCACGCCTGATCCAGAAATTCGGCAACAATCCCCAGGTCATCGAGGTCCAGCAGAAGGCCCGCACCGTTTCCACGGTGGACCAGTCCTATTTCGAGGTCCGCCAACGCTCCAAGGTCGAGGTCCTCTCGCGCATTCTCGATATGAACCCGCCGCGCCTTGGCATCATTTTCTGCAACACCAAGCGCTCGGTGGATGAGTGCACCGAGGACCTCGTGCACCGTGGTTACGCCGCGGACCGTCTTCACGGCGACATCACCCAACAGATGCGCGAGCGTGTGCTCAAGCGCTTCCGCGAAGGTGCCGTGGAAATCCTCGTCGCCACCGACGTCGCCGCGCGCGGCCTCGACATCGACGAGATCGACATCGTTTTCAACTACGACCTCCCGACCGACCCGGAAGACTACGTGCACCGCATCGGCCGCACCGGCCGTGCCGGTCGCTCGGGCCGCGCTGTTAGTTTCATCTATGGCCGTGAGATCTATCGCATGCAGGCCATCGAGCGCTACACCCGCAGCGTCGTCCGTCGCGAGCGCATCCCTTCCGTCGAACAAGTGGAAGGCCGTCGCGCCGACATCATTTTCGACGAGCTCAAGGATCGCTTGGAAACCGGCAAGTTCGAGGCCTATCAGGACAACATTGACCGCCTGTTGGAACAAGGCCACACGCCCACCGACATCGCCGGCGCGCTGGTTACCATGATCCGCGAGGCCAGTGGCCGTGAAGGCTCGCTCATTGAGGAAGACCGTGAACCGGAGCGTCCCGTGCGCAAGGCCGGACCCGCCCGCGAAGATCGCCCGCAACGCCCGGACCGCGCCGAGGGTGCAGGCCCCGCCAACCGCTTCGAACGCGGACCGATTCCCCAGGAAAGCGGCATGACCCGCCTTTTCCTCTCGCTCGGCAAGACCCACGGTGTCCTCGCGAAGGAAATCGTCGGCATGCTCTATCGCGAGGCCGGTCTTCCGGATGGCTGCCTCGGCCGCATTACCCTCTTCCCGAAGCATTCGCTGGTGGACGTGCCAGACCAATTCGTCGAACAGGTTCTACAACGCACCCGCAGCGCCCGTCTCCGCGGTCGCCCCTTCCGCATTGATGTGGATCGCGGCCCGCTCGACAAGGACTGATCCCGCGTCTATCCTCCGCGGAGATGCCCGCCGCCGATCTATCAGGAAATCCGCGGCGGTGGGTGCTCTTCACCACCTTCTACAACGCGCGGGCCTACTATCCGGTCCTCGCCATCCTCTTCCTCGACCTCGGGCTGAAGCTGGATGAGTTCGTCCTGCTGAACCTCGTCTGGGCTTCCGCGATTTTCCTCTTTGAAGTTCCCTCCGGTGCCCTCGCCGACACCATCGGCCGGAAGAAACTGCTGGTGGCCGCCGCCGCGCTGATGGTGGTGGAAATAGCCTGCCTGTTGCTCGCGCCACGCAACGGCGGGGCCCTGCTCTTCGGCCTTTGCCTGATGAACCGCGTTTGCTCCGGAATCTCGGAGGCCTGTGCCAGCGGTGCGGACGAGGCCCTCGCCTACGATTCTCTCCCGGAGGAAGACCGCGCCGACACCTGGGACCGGTTGCTCGCCACCGCGATGCGCTGGCGCTCCGCCGGCTTTGTCATCGCCATGGTCCTTGGCGGTTTCCTCTACGATCCCGAGCCCCTCAACCGGCTCCTGCCCGAGGCCCTGCGGATTCCCAAGGAAATCTCCCACCGCCTGCCCGTCGCCATC
>CAXTTX010000005.1:3166-28228 GCA_964247045.1 uncultured Verrucomicrobiales bacterium
CTTTGCCAAGCCGTGGCCTGCCTCGTCTTCGCCTTGCGGATGGTGGAGCCACCCCGCCAGGCGCAAGGCGACGTGGCCAGTTCCTGCCGGAATGCGGTCCGGCTCACCTTGGAAACCGCTAGGTGGGTGTTCACCAATCCCCACACCCTCGTGGTCGTGGTCCTGGGCCTGGCCATCGACTCCGTGGTCCGGAATTTCGCCACCATCACCAGCAGCTATTACCGCATCATCGGTCTGGAGGAATGGACCTTCGGCTTCATCGGCTCCGCCATCGGCGTGATCGGCTGGTTCATCCCCGCCCTCGCCCAAAAACTCAACCAGCGCTTCAGCACCCTCGCGAATTTCGGCATCGCTGCCGTCATCGCGGTCATCGGGCTGGCCGCTCTGGTTCCCGCATGGCCGATCATTGGCCTCCTGCCCAGCGCCCTCCTCATGGCCATGATGGGCCACCTCGGTTTCACCGTCAGCCGCGCCCTCCACCGCGAGGCGGATTCCTCGCAACGCGCCACCGTTCTCTCCGTGAAAGGCCTCGCCTTCAATCTCGGCTACGGCCTCATGAGCCTGGGATTCTCCCGCCTGCTCGCGGTGTTCCCCCCCCAACCCGAGGGCCTCGCCCTGCGGAGTGCCTTGCTTTGGCAACTCCCGTTTTTCGCCGCCGCCCTCGTCCTGCTCTTCATCTGGGCCGGTTTCCTCTGGAAACGCGGTGATCGGAAAATCAATCCCCCGTCTCCAGGTTGACCTTCCGGAGGTATTCGCAGATAACCGGAATCCGGTCTCCCACTGATTCCAGTTCCAGCAATCCCTGCCGGATGTCCGCCTCGTGGATGAATTGCTGGCAAATGATGTCGGACATCAGCCCCGGTTCATCCGCCCGGTCCAAAAGGGCGAAAACCCCATCGCGGGCTTCCTGCGGCAGGTTTTTCACCGCATCCTCCACCGCGCCCCTCAGGGTTTTTACCGCCGCGTTCGCCTGTTCCTCCGGCGTGAAGACCGAGATCACCGGCTCGATGCTCGCGAAAGGGTAGTCCCGGCCGCTGTGCCAGTCGGTGAACCGCACCCGCATCACCCCGTGGATCAGCAACTGGGACGTCCCGTCGCTCTGTTCCCGCGACGCCCTCACCAGCCCGATCGTCCCCACCGGCGCCACGTGCCCGGACGGATCTCCCCACTCCTCCCCTAACAACCTCGCGACCGCGAAAAAACAGTCACCTTCCAGCGCGTCCTCCAGCATCTTCCGGTACCGCGGCTCGTAAATATACAGCGGCAGCCCGCCGTGCGGGAACAACGTGCAATCCGGCAGCAACATGACCCCGCACTGCTCTGGAAGTTGGATACTTGCCATGTCCCGGCACCCATACACGACCAAACCGCGGATGCAAGAAAGTTAGCTCCCCCTCCCGACCCGTTTCTTGCTTGTAAATCCCCGCAATTTCCAAACAAAAGTCCCTTGCGGGACCGCTACACGCGGTATCGCAGCGACAAACTCCATTTCAACCCAATGATCGAAGTCGAATCCCTGACCAAACAGTTCGGCACCAAGCGCGCCGTGGACAACCTCTCGTTCACCGTGAAAAAAGGCGAGGTGCTCGGATTCCTCGGACCTAACGGCGCCGGAAAGTCGACAACCATGCGCATGATCACCGGCTTCATCCCCCCCACTTCCGGGGATGCCAGGGTCTGCGGCATTTCCATCGTCGATAATCCGACCGCCGCCAAGACCAAGGTCGGCTACCTCCCGGAATCCGCTCCCCTCTACAATGACATGACTGTCACGGGCTTCCTGAAGTTCTGCGCCTCCATCCGCGGACTTGCCGGCAGCGCCCGGAACGAGGCCGTCGAACGGGCGATTGAAACCTGCTTTCTCAACTCCGTCGCCCACCAGTCGATCGACACCCTCTCCAAGGGTTATCGCCACCGCACCTGCCTCGCCCAGGCCCTTCTCCACGACCCGGAAGTCCTGATCCTCGACGAACCGACGGACGGTCTCGACCCGAACCAGAAATTCGAGGTCCGCCAGCTCATCAAGCGCCTCGGCAAGACCAAGACCATCCTTTTCTCCACCCATATCCTCGAGGAAGTGGAGGCCGCCTGCACCCGCGCCGTCATCGTGGACAAAGGCAAGATCGTCGCGGACGGGACGCCTTCCGAGTTGCTCGAACAATCCGGGACCGGCTCCCTCACCGACCTGTTCCGCAAACTCACCACGCGCGACACCGAAGCCGCCGCCTGATCCCTGGAATACAGACCGAACTCCTTTTTAACCATGTCTTCCGTCACCATCTACAAGCGCGAGCTTTCCAGCTATTTCGCACAGCCCACGGCTTATGCGATCATCGTGATCTTCCTCCTCTTCTCGCTCGGCTTCACGTTCACCTTCGGCCAGTTCATCCGCGCCGGTGATGCCTCGCTCGAGTGGTCCTTCCTCTTCTGGCACCCTTGGTTCTATGCCTTGCTGGCTCCCGCCGTGGGCATGAAACTCTGGGCGGACGAGCAGCGCACCGGCACCATCGAGCTACTGGGAACCTTCCCCATCTCCACGTGGAGCGCCATCGTCGGCAAATACTTCGCAGCCGCCACCGTCTGGCTCGTGGCCCTCGTCCTCACCTTCCCGATCGTCATCACCGTGAACTTTCTGGGAGATCCGGACAATGGCACCATCTTCGCCGGCTACGTGGGCAGTTTCCTCGTCTGCTGCACCTTCCTCGCCATCACCCTGCTGGTCTCGGCCTGCACCCGTGACCAGGTGGTCTGCCTCATCGTTTCCATCTTCGTCTGCACGATCCTCGTCCTCTGCGCCTATGACGACGTGACGGAGACGCTCTCGAAGATCGTCTATCCCTGGGTTCTCGAGGGTATCGTCTCCGTCGGTGTCTGGGATCACTTCCGCTCCCTGACCAGCGGTTTCTTCCGCTTGAAAGACTTCATCTGGTTCGGCTCCGCGATTTTCGTCTGCCTCGCGGGCACCAGTGCCATCCTGTCCTCGAAGCGCGCCTGATCCGGCATCCATTCCAACCCTCATTTTCCAAAACCATGTCCGTTAAAACCAACCACCCGGTTACCCGCGCCGCATTGGGCGTCGCCGCGCTGGTCGCGATTGCCCTCCTTGCGAACTGGCTCGTCTCCCTCACTTCCCTCGGCAACCGTGGTGCCGACTTCACCGAGAACAAGGTCCACACCGTCTCTTCCGGCACGCGCTCGATCCTCACCGAGCTCGATACCCCGGTCGTGATCCGTTACTACGCCTCGCGCAGCTCCGACTATATGCCGGAGGAGCTCAAGCTCCACATGCGCCGCGTGGATGACCTCCTGAAGCAATACGTCTCCATCGCCAACGGCAACGTGCGGATCGAGAATCTCGATCCCCAGCCCGATACGGACGCCGAGGATTCCGCGAATCTCGACGGCATCAACGGCCAGCGCATGAACGACCAGAACCTGTTCTTCGGCATGGCCATTTCCTGCCTGGACAAGACCAGCGTCCTTCCCTTCCTCGATCCACGCGACGAGACGATGCTGGAGTACAACCTCTCCAAGGCCATCTCGGAAGTGTCCAGCCCCTCGAAGCCTAAGATCGGCATCATGTCCGCCTTCCAGCTCGGCGGTGCCCCGGCAATGATGCCCGGCCAGCCTTCCGCCCCCGGCTGGGTGATCTATCAGCAGCTCAAGCAGAGCTTCGATGTGGTGGATATCGCGATGGAAGGCGCGACCATCGATCCCAAGGTGATCAAGGTCCTCCTGCTCTTCCATCCGGCCAACATCACTCCGGAAACGGAATACACCGTTGACCAGTATTTGCTTAACGGCGGCACCGTCGTGGCCTGTCTCGACTCTTTCTCGTACGCCGCCCGTGCAACTGGCGGCGGCAACCCGATGATGGGCCAGGAAGGCACACCCACCACCTCCACGCTCCCCACCCTGCTTCCGGCCTGGGGCGTGACTTTCAAATCCGACGAGGTCCTCGCCGACCCGCCCCTGGCCTCCACCCGCTGGCGCGACAAGATCGGCGTCCTGCCGAACTTCGGTAAGGAAAACATGCCGCAGGCGGATGACGTGATCACCAAAGATCTCAATTCCGTCATGTTCGTGCTCCCGGGCGCGTTCACGAAAGTCGGCAAGGAAGGCATTACCGCCACCACCCTCATCCAATCCACCACCAAGGCGGGCTTCGTGGACTCCATGAAGGCCATGCGTCCGGACGCGGCAACCCCGGGTGGCGTCAAGGGCAACGGCACCGCCTACGACCTCGTGACCCGCCTAACCGGCAAGTTCAAGACCGCCTTCCCGGACGGCAAGCCCAAGCCAACCACCCAAGGTGAGCCCAACAAGGACGCCCCCAAGGTGGAGGGCCTCAAGGAAGCCGCTGCCGTTGGCAATGTCTTCCTCATCGCCGATGTGGACGCCTTCTACGACAACTTCGCCTATCAGGTCCAGAACCTCGGCGCCACCCGCATGGTCTCGCTTGCCAACAATGGCAACGCCTCCCTGATCCTCAACCTCCTCGACCAGGCGGTCGGGTCGAAATACCTCATCGGTTCCCGCTCCCGCTCCGCCGCCCTCCGCCCCTTCAAGGTTATCCAGAAGATGGAGACCGAGTTCGAGCAATCCGTTGGTGCCAAGAACGCCGAGCTCGAGGCGAAGAAGAAGGAGACCGAGGAAAAACTCGCCGCCCTCCAGGCCCAGCGCGGCAAGGCTTCCGGCCCCTACGCCTCTCCCGAACAGGAACAAGAAATCAAAAAGTTCCGCGAGGAACTCGTCGATTACTCGAAGCGCATGCGTGAGGAGGAAAAAGGCCTCCGCCGTCAGAAAGACGCCCTCGCCGGGAAAATCACCCTCCTGAACGTCGCCGCCATGCCCGCCCTCGTGATCCTCGTCGGCTTCGGCCTCTTCATCAAACGCCGCTCCGCCACCCGCGCGAGATAAGCCTGAAACCCTCAACAACCTTACCTAACATTTTCCAACTTTCACCATGAACAAACGCCAGGTCATCATTCTCTGGGTCATCGCCCTGGTTCTGGGCATCGCGGTCGCCGCCGTGAAAACCAGCCAGGACAAGTCCGTCAAGAGCGCCACGAAACGCGCTTCGGGCCAGACTCTCTTTGAAAAATTCCCCGCCGAGGAAACCGCCGCCGTCGAGATCGACGGCGCGACCGGCACCGTCGATCTTGCGAAGAAGGATGGTAAATGGGCCGTCACCAACCGCGACGGCTATCCCGCCAAGGTCACCTACGTCAACGACCTGCTCCGTACCCTCGCTGAGTTGAAAATCACCCGCGGCATGCAGGCGGGGCCTTCGTTCGCACCGCGCTTCGGCATGGACGAGGCCGCCACCAAGGCGGACGACCGCGGCCTCACCGCCACCTTCAAGGACGCCGCGGGCAAGGAACTTGCCAAGGTTTCGCTCGGCAAAAGCATCCAGAGCGAGTCCTCGCCCTCTCCCATGGGCATGGGTGGCAGCGCCGTCGGCCGCTACATCCGCAACCATGCGGATGAATCCGGCTTCTACGCGATCAGCGAGATGTTCCCTTCCGTCAGCGACGATGCGAAGGCCTGGCTCTTGGACGAGTTCATCAGCATCGAGAAGATCAAGTCCATCAGCGTGACCCTTCCCGGCAAAACCGATCTCGCTTGGAAACTGACCCGCGAGGCGGAAGAAGCCGAGTTCAAGCTCGAGGGTGCCAAGGACGCCGAGGTTCTCGACACCACGGTCACCGCCCCGCTCAAGACGATCTTCTCCTACGCGCGTTTTGAGGACGTGGTGCCCGCCCCGAAGGTGGCCGAACGCATCGAGGCCGACCAAAAGCGCCTCGTCACCATCGAGACCTTCGAAGGCTTCGTCTACAATATTGAACTCTCCCCATCCAAGACACCGGCCACACCTCCCCCTGCCCCGGCAACCCCGGACGCAACGCCGCCTCCCGCCACCGACAATTTCCTCATGACGGTTTCGCTCGCCGCGGAACTCCCCAAGGAGCGTAAGAAGGAGGAGAACGAGAAGCCGGAAGACGCGAAGGCCAAGGACAGCGCCTTCACCGACCGCTTGAAAACTCTCACCGAGAAACTTGCCAAGGAGAAGGCCTTCGCGGGTGTCACCTACGAGGTCTCGAAATCCGCCGTCGAGTCCCTGCTCAAGGACCGCGCGGGTCTCATCACCCAAGCCAAGCCCGCCGCTGCCCCTCAGGCACAGAAGGGCACGGTCCAAAGCCTTCCGGGCGGCATTCTCGCCCGCCCGCCCGTCACCGCCACCACCCCGCCGGTTGAGGCGGTCACGCCTCCGATCTCCGTCCCCGCCGGACCAGAGGTCATCGAGGACGATGGCGAGGAAGGAACGGATCACGAGTAACGTATCCGCTCCCATGCGCCGTCTCCTCCTCCTCCTTCTCGCTGGCACCGTTACCGCACGGTCGCAAACGGATCTTTTCGTCACACTCGACGCGGACAAGGATGGGAAGGTGTCCCTCGCGGAGACTCCCGAACCTCTCAAGCCGCTTTTCGGCAAGATCGACAAGGACGGGGACGGCTTCATCACCCGCGCGGAACAACTGGCCGCGGCAACCGCACCCGCTGCCACCCACCTCCGCGACGTGGACTACGTCGGCAACGGCAATCCGCGCCAGAAGCTGGACATCCTGGTTCCCGCCGACCATGCCACGAAGAAGCGTCCCTTGGTCATCTTCATCCATGGCGGCGCCTGGAAATCCGGCAAGAAAGAGGACGGCCTTCCGGTTATCCGCGCCATTTCTTCTACAGGCGACTACGTCACCGCATCCATCAACTACCGCCTCAGCGACGAGTCCGTCTGGCCGGCCCAACTCTATGACTGCAAGGCGGCCATCCGTTTCCTCCGGGGCAAGGCCGATGAGTATGGCATCGACCCCGACCACATCGGGGTCTTCGGCATGTCCGCGGGTGGCCACTTGGTTTCCATGCTCGGTGCCTGCGGAACCACTCCCGAGCTGGAAGGTGATCTCGGTGCCTTCCCAAAACTCAGCAGCCGTGTCCAGTGTGTCGTCAACTTCTTCGGCCCCGTTGATTTCCTGACCATGACCGGCGAGGCGATCAAACCGAATCCGATCATGGCCTTGCTTGGCGGCGACACTCCTGACCTCAAGGAAAAGGCCCGCCTGGCCTCTCCTGTCACCTGGGTCAACAAGGATACCGCTCCTTTCCTAACGGCCCATGGCACCAAGGACCCGCTCGTACCCTTCAGCCAGGCGGAGGAAATCCACGCGGCGCTTGCCAAGGCCGGTGTCGAATCCCACCTCATCACCATGGTCAACGCCGGCCATGGCTTCATGAACGAGGATCTGAACCAGCGCATCCATCAGTTCCTCGACAACCAGCTCCTTCAAAAAAGCGGTGCCATCTCCGGCGACCCGATCGTCATCAAGTGACCGTCATCCAAGGACACCCCGCTTACTCTTTCTTCTCGCCGCCTTTCGCAGGCTCTTCCTTCGCCGGCTCCTTCGCTTCCTCCTTCGCCGGCACGTAGATGAGTCCACCGCCATTGATGCAGTAGCGCTTGTCGCTGGGAGTATTGAACCCTTCGCCCTCGAAAACGTGGCCGAGGTGGCCGCCGCACTTCGCACAGGTCACTTCAATACGAGTCATTCCCCCGGAGGTGTCCCTCGTCAACGTCACGTTCTCCGCCTTCGCCGGATCATAGAAGGACGGCCAGCCGCAGCCCGAGTCAAACTTCTCCTTGGAAGTGAACAAGAGCGTCTTGCACCCGGCACAAAGGTAGGACCCTTCGCCCTGATGCTTGAACTCCTTATACACTTCGCCGAATGCCCGTTCCGTACCGGACTTCCGCAGGATCTCATACTGCTCCGGCGTGAGTTCCTTTTTCCACTCCTCGTCCGTCTTGATGACTTTTCCAGTGGGCTCGGCAGGGGCTTCTTTTCTGACTTCCATAACGGCTTTTGGTTTGTCTTCTCCTGAGCAAGCTGCAATCGCCAGGCCGAATATCAAGCAACTTGCGGTATATGTCGTGATGATCTTCATGGGCTTCGGTTCGCGGGTTCTGTTGATTGCTAGACCCGCGTAACGTCGCCTTATTCCGGAATTTTACAACCGGGCGCCGATTCCTCAGGCGAACTGCTCTTGGAGCACCGCCTTCGTGTAGTCCCGGTTCATCCGCGCGATGTGGTCCACGCTGATCTCTTTTGGACAAGCCGCTTCGCACTCGTAGTGGTTCGTACAGTTGCCGAATCCTTCCGAATCCATCTTCCGCACCATCGCCAGCACGCGCTTCTGGCGCTCCGGCTGCCCCTGCGGCAGATGCCCCAGGTGAGAAACCTTCGCGGATACGAAAAGCATCGCCGAGGCATTCGGGCAGGCCGCCACACAGGCCCCGCAGCCAATGCAGGCCGCCGCGTCGAAAGCCGTGTCCGCGTCCCGCTTCGCGATCGGGATCGCGTTCGCGTCCACCGCCGAACCGGTGCGGACGTCGATGTAGCCGCCCGAGGCGATGATCCGGTCAAACGCCGAACGATCCACCATCAGGTCCCGGATCACCGGAAAAGGGTTCGCCCGGAACGGCTCCACCCAGATCGTGTCCCCGTCCGTGAATTTACGCATATGCACCTGGCAAGTCGTGATCCCGCGCTCCTTGCCATGCGGTACCCCGTTGATGGTCAATGAGCACGTCCCGCAAATACCTTCCCGGCAATCATGGTCGAAATGGATGGGTTCCTGACCGGTCCCAATGATACGCTCGTTGACGATGTCCAGCATCTCCAGGAATGACGCCTCCGCAGGGATGTCCTTCGCATCGTAAGTTTCGATCTTCCCTCGGGCCTCCGGCCCGGACTGCCGCCAAACTTTGAGTGTCAGATTCATGGAGAATTTTCAGCACGGATCCGGCGCGAACCCGCAGGAGATTGCGATTCCTCCGTTTCCGGCCCGCCGTCAGCGTAGATGGGATTCTCAACCGGGCTAGGAGAAAATCGAGCTTTCCACGCCATTTTCCGGGCCTCCGGTCAACCATCTTCCCGGCCTCTTACATCTCCCTGTTCCACCCGAAGATAGCGACTCAAGGAAGTGAAAATAATTTCGAAAAACCAGTTGACCATAATTTAGACCCGTGGTTGTTTCCGCGCGTCGCGACAAAACAAGGCGGCCCGATTGAATAGTCCCTTTGGGTTTTGGGTTTTTCCCGGGGAAGATCGATCGGGCCGCTTCTTTTTTTGGCCCGGGTTACGAATACCTGTCGCGCTTTCGAGGCAAGTTCTCCGCTCTCGGGGCGTAGCGCCTCGGACGGCGGCAAGATGGTCACGCCGGACTTCCGCTTGCCGCATCCGCGACAACCTTCTCCCCCGCCAGCTTCAAATCCTTGTAGGTCGACTGAACGTAAACCTCGCGGAGCAACTTGTGTTCGATCATGCAGGGGCTGTGCGACATCAGGTCCGCTCCCTTGTTGTTCTTCGGGAAGGCGATCACCTCACGGATACTCTCCTCACCGGCCACCAGCATGGCGATCCGGTCGAGTCCCAGCGCGAGACCACCATGCGGCGGCGCGCCGAAACGGAACGCATCCAGCAAGTGGCCGAACTTGATTTCCTGCTCCTCCGGGCCAACTCCGAGCACAGTGAACATCTTCGACTGGAGATCCTTCTCGTGGATCCGGATCGAGCCGCCGCCCAGTTCGTAGCCGTTGAGAACCACGTCGTAGGCCACGGCACGGACGTTGGCGTAGTCGCCCGCGTCCAGCTTGCCGATGTCCTCCGGATGCGGACGGGTGAACGGATGGTGTACCGCTGCCCAATGGCCGGTCTCCTCGTCATGCGCCAGCAGCGGGAAGTCCACCACCCATAGGAAATTGAAAACCTTGGAGTCCTTGTTCAGCTCCATCATCGCAGCCGATTCCGTACGGACGCGACCGAGGATCGTACTCACGCTCTCGCGCTTGCCCGCGGCGAAGAACACGATATCCCCTTCCGCCAGATCCATCTTCGCGATGACCGCTTCCTTCTCTGCTTCCGTGAAGATCTTCCACAGCGGGCTTTTGTATTCGCCGTTCTCCAGCTTGATGAACGCCAGGTGCTTCACCGGCAGTCCCGCTTGCACCGCGATCTCGTTCAAGCGATTCATCTGGCCCGTCGTAATGCCCGCGAAGCCCTTCGCGTTGATCGCACGGACAACGCCGCCGCCGTCGATGGTACCGCGGAAAATCTTGAACTCCGTCGCCGCGAAGACATCACCGAGGTCGATGATCTTCATGTCATAGCGCGTGTCCGGCTTGTCGGAGCCATAGATGTCCTCCGCCTCGCGGTAGGTCATGCGCGGGAATGGTGTAGGAACTTCAAAGTCCAGGCCGGACTTGAACATGGCGGCCAGGAGGCCTTCCACCAACCTGATGATATCTTCCTGTCCGACGAAGCTCGCCTCGATGTCAATCTGCGTGAACTCCGGCTGACGGTCTGCACGCAGGTCCTCGTCGCGGAAACAGCGCGCGATCTGGAAATACTTCTCCAGTCCCGCCACCATCAGCAACTGCTTGTACTGCTGCGGCGCCTGCGGCAGGGCGTAGAACTTGCCCGGGTTCAGACGGGATGGCACCAGGAAATCGCGCGCGCCCTCCGGCGTCGGGTTGGAAAGGATCGGCGTCTCGATTTCATAAAAACCGGACTCATCCAGATAGCGGCGCGCCGCCGAAGTGATCACGCTGCGCTGGCGGATGTTCTTGCTCATCCGCGGACGGCGCAGGTCCAGGAAGCGGTATTTCATCCGCAAATCCTCGTTGGAAAGCTCCTTGTCCAGTTGGAAGGGCAGCACGTCGGCCTTGTTCACCACCGTGAGCTCCTGCGCCACGATCTCGATCGTGCCGGTTTCCAGCTTGTCGTTGGTGGTGTCCACTTCGCCCGTCTTCAGGCGTGCTTCCACCTTGCCCGTGATCTGCACCACGTCCTCGACACGCAGCCTGTGCGAAAGCTCCGTGGCATCGTTCGAAACTTCCGTGCGGAAAACGCATTGCGTCACACCCTCGCGGTCGCGCAGGTCGATGAAGATCACCCCGCCCTGGTCACGGGCGGAATTGACCCAACCGATCAGCGTCACGGTTTGACCGATGTGGGATTCGCGGAGTTCGTTGCAATGATGAGTGCGCATGGACAAAAATGGTTAGGTCGGAAAATGGAGTTTCATGCCAGCAGCGGCCCGTCGGGCTGAAGCAGCCGGTCCGTCAGCCAGTCGATGGCAGTGGAAGCATGGCCGCTTTCCTCGGTGCGGCTGGCCAGGATTTTCAGCTTCAGTTCGGGATATTCCGCACCGATCACCAGCGCGAAACGCGCGCCGGATTTCTCCGCGCTCTGGAACTGTTTCGACACCTTCGGGAGGCCCAGCGGGAGATCCGCCGATATGCCCGCGCGGCGCAAGTCCGTCACCAGTCTGAGTGACTGCGGACGCTTGCTCTCGTCCGCCACCACCACGAAGACATCGCAGGCCGCCGCGTTGCGTTGCAGCCAGACTTCCATCTGCATCGCCGTGTGCGTCGTTTCCTCGATGAGGTTGCGGATGACATAGTCGCCCATCGCGAATCCCGTCGCGGGCAAATCCACCGCACCGTCGGAAATTGTCGAAACCAGCGTGTCATAGCGTCCACCGCCGGCGACCGCGCGCATCGATTTCTTCGAATCGAAGACCTCGAAAACAACACCCGTGTAATAAGCGAGCCCGCGCACGATGGAAAGATCCAACTCCACGAATTGCGCCAACCCGCGCGAAACCAGGTCGTCGCGGATCGTCTGATAGGCGGTCGAGGCGTTCTCCGGCTTGGCGATGAAACCGCGCACCTCCTCGGCCGTTAGACCGAACGCACCCAGCTTCTGTTCCAGCACTTCCGGCTTCTCGCGTTCCAACTTGTCGATGATCCCCAGGAAATCCGGGATGCTCTCCTCCGGCACTCCCTTGGCCGAGGCATAGTCGGTCCACGCCATCCGGTCGGACACGCGCACCACGAAGTCTCCCTCCACGAAGCCGAAGGCCAGCATCGTCTCGATCGCCAGCGAAATGAGTTCCGCGTCCGCCGCCGGGCTGCCTTCACCGAGGATATCCACGTTGAACTGATGGAACTCGCGTCCCCTGCCCTTCTGCGGCTTCTCATAGCGGAAGCACTGGCCGATCTCGAACCACTTCAGCGGCTTCGGGAAATCCCGCTGGTGCTGGGCAACGATGCGGGCCATGGAAGGTGTCACCTCGGGGCGAAGGGTCACATCTCGCCCGCCCTGATCCTCGAATCGGAAAAGCTGGTTTGAAAGTTCCCCGCCGGACTTTTTGAGATAGAGGGCGGTATCCTCGAGAATCGGCGTCTCATACTCCACATACCCACAGCGGCGGGCCACGCCTCGCCAGGTTTCAAACAAATAATTGCGGACCGCGCATTCACGGGGAGTGAAATCGCGGAATCCTGGGAGAGCTTGGAAGATGAGTCCTGCCATGGGCGGGCGGCGAGGATGCATGCCGTTTCCCGCATTTCAAGACAGGATTGCACCGCTTTATTCCCGCAATCTCCGCAGCAGCACCGGATCCGGCAGCCCGCAGGCATTCGTCTTCCCCATGAACTTGTAGCGGTTCCGTGCCACCCACCGGTACACCACGTCCCGGAGAAACCTCGGAACCAGCTTGAACACCATGAACACCCGCCAGACCCCGCCGAGGGCATTCATCAGCTCCAGCAAGCCGCTGCTGTGGGTGAATACCCGCCCATCCGACTCCCGGATCAGGACCATCGAGCCATCCTGGGCGACATAGCGGGTCAGCCCCTTCTCCGCCGCCAGCTTTCCCTGCAACGGCGCGAAATTGACCCGCCCCTCCTTGTCGAGCCCTGCCACCCGCCGGACGGATGCCGAGCAGAAGGCGCACTCGCCGTCAAAAAATAGCACCCAGCCCATGGCCCTACCCTAGCTCCCGAGGTGACCAATTCCAGCCGGATTTCCAAACCTCAGAAACAGTCTTGCCAAGTTTCGCGGCTTCGACAGACTGTTCAAATGAATACAGAAGGCACCACGGTGACTTGGGAGACCCTTGGATTTTCCCATCGCATTCAAGATATGCCGGACCACGAGCGCCCTCGGGAAAAGCTCGCGACCCTCGGCCCTTCGGCACTCTCCAATGGGGAACTCATGGCCCTATTCATCTCCACGGGAACGAAGGGCCACAGCGCCATCGATATCGGCCGGTCCCTCCTCGCGAAATACGGATCCATGGCGGCCTTGGGTGGCCTGCCCGTTGCGGAACTATCCAAGGAACGAGGCCTCGGCCTCGCGAAAGCCTCCAAGCTGGCCGCCGCCTTCGAACTCGGCGCGCGCGTCGCCCGCGAACAGTTGCGGGATTGCCCCTTGGACAGCCCCGAACGGATCCATGACTTCTTCGCCCCTCAACTCCGCCACCTCGCCCAGGAACACGTCTATGTGGCCGTCATTGATGCCCGCCTCCGCCACATCAGTACGGCCTTGGTTTCCGTGGGCACCGTCAATGAAAGCACCGCACATCCACGGGACATCCTGCGCCCCGTCATCACCCGCGGCGCCTACGGCTTCGTCCTGATCCACAATCACCCCTCGGGTGACCCCAGCCCGAGCCGCGCGGACGGCATCATCACACGCCGGCTGGTCGAGGCGGCGGATCTCATGCAGGTGAAATTCCTCGACCATGTGATCATCGGCCGCGTTTCGGAAGGCCGGGAGCCTTTCTATTCGTTCAAGCAGGCGGGCGTGGTCCCGTGAGTTGCTTTTCGCGACGCGGTGTCCTAGGCTGCGCCGAACTTTCCCCATGTATCGGCTGCACCTGACCCGGAACCTCCGCACGCTGGCATTCCTGCTGGTGTTCGCCGCGATTCTGGCAGGCCTCGGCACCCTGTGGTGGGCAAACCATACCGGCTTGCCCGCCTCGTGGCGGGCCACAATCGAGCGCTCGATCTCCAAACAGGGCGCCCACGTCACCATCGGCAGCCTCAGCTATGTACCTTTCCGCGGGGTCATCGCCAGCGGGGTCCGGGTTTACAGCGAGCCGGAACACCTCCGCGAAATCTCCCGTCTTGAAAGGGTCGTCCTGGATTTCGACAAGCCCAAGCTCGCCCGCGGCAGTTTCCATCTCAACAGGATCCAGCTCGACAGCGCCCGGCTGGATCTCCCCGTGGACCCCTCCAATCCGGACTCGGATGTCCTCCATGTCAGCAAAGCCTCCGGCACGATTTTCCTCCCCGGCGAGCGCAGGATCGAAGTCCGTGACGCCCGCGGCAAAATCGCCGGAATCGATGTCATTCTCGATGCGCGTATCATTGGTTACCAGCAAGCTGGAAAAAATAACCCGGAAGATCCGAATACAGGGAAACGGCGCGAGCTGCTGGCCCGCGTTATCGAGGAACTCGAAAAATGGCACTTCGACAACGACAAGCCACCCGCGATCCAGATCTCCGTGGACGGCGATGTGAACGACCGTTCTTCATTCAACGCCAAGCTCTCCCTGCAAGTGAAGGGAATGGAAAAAAACGGCCACACCTTGGACCACGTCACCGCCCGGGCGGACATGAACGGCGACCTGCTCACCATCAGTTCGCTCAAGGCAACCGACGCCCGCGGCACCTTCGAGGGACATGCCGACTACAACATCCAATCTCGGGAAGGACGCTTCGACGTGACTTCCACACTGGAGGTCCCTGAACTGCTCACCGCTTGGCTTGGCCTCCCCGCTCTCCGGGAAATCCTCATCGGCGGCAAGCAGACACTGGAGGCCGCCGGAAACTTCGAAATCGACGAGCGGAATGCTCCCCACATCCGGATGACCGGCCACGCGCGCTGCGAGTCCGTCATGCTCAAGGGCGTTCCTTTCGACTTGGTGGAAGGCGCTTTTTCTTGGAAAGAGGACAGCATCTATCTGCGGGATATCCTCCTTTCCCGCCCGGATGGCCAAGCCCACGGCAAGGCGATGATCGAGCTCCCGCTCGTGCGCCTGGCCCTGCAAACCAGCCTGCCGATCCCGGTTTACCGCCCGTTTTTCAAAGGCCAGCCACTGGAAATGGTGCTCAAGGATTTTTCGGAACGGGAGGGCGCCAGCGTGAACGTCTCCCTGGAAGGTGGATTCAACACCCAGGACCGCTACGGCTGGGCCTACACCGGCTCCGGCTTTGCCAAAAATATCAACTACAAGGGCGTTCCCGTGAACTCGGCGAATTGCAAGTTCTCGCTGAATCACAACGAACTGGATTTCTACGACGGCACCGTGGTCTTCAACTATTCCAAATACGGCCTGCGTGAGGCCTTCAGCGGCCCGAACGAAGGCACCGCCAAAATCGGACGCATCCGCTACGACGCGCCGAATAAGACCGTCGCGGTGGAAAACGTCGCCGGAACCATCTGGGCCGCGCCGCTGGTCCGGCTCTTTGCGCCCAAGATCGCGGACACCCTGGAGATCTATCGGTTCCACCATCCACCGGAACTCAAGGGCTCCGGTGTCGTCGATGTGACCCCGCAGGGCCGCACCGATCTCGCGATCTCCTTCAAGTCCGACCGCCCCGCGGACTATAAATTCCTCGGCGAGAATCTCACCCTCCAGCATCCCTCCGGCAGGGTGGATATCGAGGGCCCCAAGGTCACCGTTAGCGACCTGAAGCTGGATGGCTTCGAAGGCCCGGTCACCGCCCGCTTCGTCGCTTCGAACAACGGCAAGCTGGAAGGCGAGTTGAGCTGGACCAAGCTGGAAATGGCCGGCTTGGCCTCCACCTACGGCTTCCAGATGAAGGGCGGCGGCGATGTCACCGGCCGGATCGAATTCACCATGACCGATGGCAAGGTGGAAACCATGTCCGGGGAAGGCCTGCTGGCCTTGGAAAAGGCCGAGCTGTTTTCCGTCCCCATGTTCGGCCCCCTCAGCCACATGGTTAGCGCCGTTCTCAATGACGAGCAGGCCGGTTACCAGAGGGCGAAAAACGCCTTCTGCACCTTCAAGATCAAAAACGGCATCCTCAGCAGCAACGATTTCCAGACCTCCACCCGTTCGCTCAATTTCACCGGCGAAGGCTCCGTGGACATGCGGGACCGCACCGTGGACATGACCGTCCGCTTGAACGCGCGCGGGCTGTTGGGCCTCATCACCCTGCCGCTCCGGCCCTTTTCCGGCCTGTTCCAATTCCACGGCACCGGTCCTCTCAAGGACACCAAATGGGAGGATATGAAATTCTCTCCTCCCCCTGCCGCGCAGAACGAAATCCTGATGGATCCGCCCCGCGCCAGGATCATCAAGGACGCGGAATAAGCCGGTTTTTTCCAACACACTCCTTGCGCGGGCCTGTCGGAAGTGCCACTAATCTCCCCCAAGGAGGCTGACGCGTCAGGGTCCCTCCGCAACAGAAAGCCAATCGCCATGTCCAACTCATTTTCCACCCCAGACAGCCTCGACCCGGAAGCCGGTTTCACCCAAACCCCTTCCGTCGCGCAAGCCGCCAACGATCTGCGCGCCGCCGCCGGCGAAAAAGCCCGCGAATTCGTCCACACCGCAGGTGAAAAAGCCGCCACCCTCAAGGATCGCGCCGTGGAATCCGCCCAACAGTTCCGCGACACCGCGACCGAAAAGGCCACCCAGTTCAAGACCGTTGCCAGCGAGAAAGCAACCGCCTTCAAGAGCGCCGCCGCGGACAAGGCGACCCATCTCAAGGACAGTGCTGCCGAACAATGGGAGGATACCCGCGTGAAGGCGAAGGAAATGCATGTCACCGCGGAAGATTACATCCGCCAGAATCCCACCAAGTGCGTCCTCGGCGCGCTGGGTGCCGGCTTCCTGATCGGCCTCATCGCCCGCCGTTAACAGAACCTCGGGTTTACCCTCAGGTGAGTTTGCCCCCGCCCCCATGACCTCTCCGTCCGACATGGGACCGGTGCCCGAGACGGCTGTACCCACAGGTCCGGTGGCCCCGCCCTCGCCCGCCAACTGGCGTGAGGCGCTGATGGGCCTCGTCGCCTCCCGCGTTGCGCTGATCGAACTGGAGGCAAAGGAGGCCGCCGGTAGTGGAGCCCGCCGCGCCGGTTTCTACGGTGGCGTCGCGGCCTGCCTCTTTTTCGCCTGGGTGCTCTTCCTATCCGGAGGTATCGGCTTGCTCGCCGAAACCATGAACTGGCCGTGGTATTTCGTCACGCTCGGCGCAGCCCTTCTCCACATCATCATCGCCATCATCCTGCTCCGGCTCGCCAAACCTTCCGGCTCGCCCGCATTCCCCGTCACCCGCGCCGAATTCAAAAAGGACCGCGAATGGATCGAAAACTTTCAAAAGACGAAGAACTCGAACGACTGACCCGGATGGCGGCCACCGCCCGCTCGCACCTCTCGGGGGAGGCGAGCGCGCTGAAAGCCAGGCTGGACGTCCCGGCGCGCCTCCGCGGTTCCCTCAAAAGTCATCCCACCGGGTGGCTGCTTGGCTCCTTGGCCTCCGGCTTGGCCTCCGGCTTGGCCGCCAGCCTCCTGTTCCGCCGTGGCTCGCCCCGCGAACCGAAAAAGCACCGCAGTTTCCCGATAGCGATATTCGGTCTCATCTTGACCATGGTCCGTCCGTTCGCAAAAGTCTGGGCCACGGACATCCTCAAGGGCTACCTGCTCGGGGAACCGCTCAAAAAGCCATTCGATTTCCCGATCAACCGGACCCGCACTCCCAACCCACCCTAAAACTCCGCCTTCATGTCAGAACACACGGTCCTCGATCACGTTGATCAATACCTCCAGCTCGGACGCGATTACGATTGCTCGGACGTCCACCTTGCCACGGCTTATCCGCCCGCTTGGCGCCGTTTTGGCACGCTCGGACCCATTTGGCCGGACCACCCGCCGCTCGCTCCGGAAGACACCGCGCGCCTCAAGGATTCCTTCCTCGGACCCAAGGAGAAAGAGCGCCTCGAAGCCCAAGGTGACATCGACTTCGCCTACTCCTCCCCGAATGGCCGCTACCGCGCCTCCGTGGTCAAGCAACGCCTCGGCTACGACTTGGTTTTCCGGATCATCAATGACAAGATCAAGTCCATCGAGGACATCGGCCTGCCACTCGACCACATTCTTCCCCTCACCCGCTATCAGAACGGTCTCGTCCTCGTCACGGGTGCCGTCGGTTCCGGCAAGTCCACCACCCTCGCCGCCCTCGTTGACTTCATCAACCGCGACCGCGAGGACCACATCCTCACCTTGGAGGACCCCATCGAATACGTCTTCGAGTCCAAGGGCTGCCACGTCAACCAGCGCGAGGTCCACAAGCACACCGAATCCTTCGCCCGCGCCCTCCGCGGTGCCCTCCGGGAAGACCCGGACGTCATCATGGTCGGTGAAATGCGCGACTTGGAAACCATCCAGCTCGCACTCACCGCCGCGGAAACGGGTCACTTGGTGCTCGGCACCCTCCACACCGGAAACGCCCCGCGGACGCTCGACCGGGTGCTCGACGTGTTCCCCACCGACCAGCGCGACCAGATCCGCATCATGGTTTCCGAATCGCTGCGTGGCATCCTTTCCCAACAACTCATCCCGCGGGCCGACGGCCAGGGACGTGTCCTCGCCCTCGAGCTTCTCGTCAACACGCCCGCCGTCTCGAACTGTATCCGGGAGGGCAAGACCTTCATGCTCCCCGGCGTCATGCAGACCGGTAAAAACGTCGGCATGATCACCATGGATGAATCCCTTCGCCAGCTTTACGTCCAAGGGATCATCACCCGCGACGAGGCGCTCTTCCGCGCCGATGATAAAGGCCAGATGAGGACTTTCTTCGAATCTTGACCCTCGCCGCGCCCATCGCCGGATCTCCCGAACCCCAATATTTCTCTCCCACGCCAACATGGCCAAAATCGACGAACTTTTCCGCTATCTGATCGCCAACAAAGGCTCCGACCTCCACTTGTCGGAAGGCCAGCCTCCCAAGGTCCGCGTTCACGGTGCGGTGGTGCCCATTCCCGACCAAGCGGTGCTGGAAGGCGAAGCCTTCCACAATCTGCTCGGCGAGATCTGCGATCCCAAGTCATTCCAGAAATATCTGGATGGCGGCGACCTCGACTTCGCCTACGAAATGGACATCGATTCCCGCTTCCGTTGCAACTACCTGAAGCAGCAGAACGGCTTGGCGGCGGTGTTCCGGCTCATTCCGACCGAAATCGCCTCTCTCGAAAGCCTCGGCGTGCCGAATGTCGTCAAGGAATTCGGCCACATGCGCTCCGGCCTGGTGCTGGTCACCGGGCCGACCGGCTCCGGCAAGTCGACCACGCTCGCGGCGCTGCTCGACTACATCAACATCAACTTCAGCCGTCACATCATCACGGTTGAGGAACCCATCGAGTTCGTCCACCGCAACAAGAACTCGATTATCACGCAGCGCGAGGTGCCGATCCAGACACCATCCTTCGCGGACGGCTTGCGCGCCGCGCTGCGGGAAGACTCGGACATCGTCCTCGTCGGCGAGATGCGCGACCTGGAAACCATTTCGCTGGCACTCACCGCCGCGGAAACCGGCCTCCTCGTCTTCGGCACCCTGCAACAACGCCCGCAAGACCGTTGACCGGATCATCGACGTGTTCCCCGCCGACCAGCAATCGCAGGTCCGCACCATGTTGGCCGCCTCCCTCCGCGGCGTCGTCGCCCAGCTCCTCTGCAAACGCGTCGACAAGCCCGGCCGGACCGCCGTGCACGAGATCATGTTCGCCACCCCCGCCGTCTCCGCCATCATTCGGGAAGGCGCCACCCAGAAGCTCTACGACGTCATCACCGGCGGCAAGAACGACGGCATGCAGTTCATGGACGAGTCCATCTGGTCCAAGCTCCGCGAAGGCATGATCTCCCCGGAAGAAGCCTACATGAAGGCCATCGACAAGACACGCTTCAAGAAGTTCCTTCCCGAGCACCTCTCCACCCTCGGCGAGGCCTCCGGCGAAAGCCCGATGACCCACTAACCGGCGCGAAGCCCCCTCTTCATGGCAGGGACCGTTATCCCTAACGGTCCGTTTGGGGCAGGTCACATCTCGCTTGATGGCAAGGTCCTTCGACGCCTCTTCCCGAACCGCAACGCGGTTCCCTAGGGGGCCGGGACGTCCCCATCCCGGGATGGCGCGCTGATTTTTCTATCAGCCAGCACCGGCACGTGCCCCCATCTGTCCCGCAATTGACTTTGGTCTCTCTATCAGACCATCTTGCCAAAAAAAATGACCTCGGAGAATCCAGATTCATCATCCACGGATCGACAATCCCTCCTCCTTCCGGGTGTTCCATGGTTCCCTTCGTCAAGCCGTGAAATCAGTCAAATCCGTGTGATCAGCGGTAAAAAAGGCCTCCCTTTGTAAGGGGGGGTCTCCTATCACTCAACTCGGATCCCCAAGTCCCGACCGCGCTCTTCCCTCAGCGATCTTTGACTACACTTCGTTCCGTCCATCTCCCCTGTCGATCCCATTGCGTTTCGCTATACCCAGGCATGACTCTCTTCCTTTGGGTCTCTTTGCGGCCTTGGCGTCTTTGCGGTAAATTCTTCGGTCCAAGTCCGCTTCGCTTCCGTCTCAGCGAATGACTCTGGCAAACAGTCTATCACCCCGCCCCGAACGCCTTCCTCAGCAGCTCCAAACTCTTCGGAATCGCCACCAGCGGGTCTTCCTTCCCCTCGAACTCCAGCGAAACATACCCGCTGTATCCCGCCTCGCGCATGATCTTCGCGATCCGGGCATAATCCAGGTCCAGCGTGTACCACACACCCCCTCCGAAATAAGTCTTCGCCTGCAACAACACCGCATCCTTCGCCAGCGCCGCCAGACGGTCATACGGATCCTCCAGGAAATTCCCGGTGTCGAGCGTCACCCGCAACCACGGTGAATTCACCACCTCCACCACCCGTTTCACGCCTTCCACCGTGCGGCCGAGCCCCCAGTGGTTCTCCAGTCCCATCGTGATCCCGCGCTTCTCCGCCTCCTTCGCCAGTTCCTGATAGGCCTCGATCACCCAGCCGTACGCGTCCTCTTCCCCGTAGCCCTCCACCGGCTTTTCCTGCCCCCGGTTCGCCATCAGCTCGTCGAACGACTTCGAAGTTCCCCAGGTCCCCGAGTTCACCCTCATCGTCGGAATGCCAAGCTGATAGGCCTGCTCCAGGCAGCGCGTCGTCTCATCCACGTTCTTCTTCCGGACCGCCTTGTCCGGCGAAAGGAAACCCTGGTGCGTGGAATAACCCATCAGGTCCATTCCCAATAGGAACGCCCGCCGTTTGATCTTCATCAGCTCCTCGGGCTCCGTGGAAACGAGTTGCCGTTGCAGGATCTCGAAACCATCGAAGCCCATCCGCGCCGCATGTTCGATGCAAATGTCGATCGGCCGCAGATCCTCGCGGTTGAAACCCCAGAACGAATAGGACGAAATTCCGATCCGGTTCCCCCGGCCCTTCTCCGCAGGTTTAACCGCGGGTGTCTCCTGTCCGGCTGTGGTCAATAGCGGCACGGCTCCGAAAGCGGCGGCGGAAGCGAGAAAATGACGGCGTTTCATCCCCGCGAGCATGCCATCCCCTTCCCCGGAAGGAAGATCAATTGATAGACTCTCGCCGCGACAACAAGGCCCGCGCCATCGCCCCGTAAACCACACCGCGCCCCACCTTCACCCGCTTGCCAAGCGTTTCCCACGACACCCCGCGCAGCGCATCCAGCGTCTTCTCCCCGATCCTCGCGGGCAACCCGCTCGCCATCCGCAGCCGCCGGGATTCCAGCAGTTCCGTGTAAATCTTCCCGTGCCCCACCCATCCCGATGCCCTCTCCACCCACCGCGCGTGGCACTCCATGATTTCCTCCAAATTGCCCGGATCCGCCACCGGCAGGTAGCATCTTCCCGCCGCCAGATCCTCCGGCACATCCCGCAGGATGTTCACCAGTTGAAGCCCTTTCCCGTAGGCAATCCCATGCTCCAACAGCTCTTCTTCCGGTGCCTTGGAAAATTTAACCGCCATCGTCAGGAAACCGAGCTTCGTCCAAAATGCCCCCACGCATCCCGCCACCCGCCACGCGTAATCCTCCAGTTCCCCGTCATCCCTCAGGCAAACCGGCCCTTCCCGGCTCGCCTTCCCGAACCGCTGCAAATCCAGCGCCTGCCCCCCGATGATCGTCGCAAGCACCTCCCTCACCAATGCCGCCTCCGCCCGCGGCAAGCGCCCCAGCCACGCCACCAGCTCCCCCGTTGCCTCCAGCAACCGCCTTTCCGCCGCATCCGGCACCGCGTTCAAAAGCACCGCCGGCCACCTCGGCGCCTCCCTCTCACCGGCGACCGTCCTGCCGAACGCCTCCAGGCACTCCAGCCTGAGTTCCACTGGAGCCACCGCGCTGTCCGCGATCGTGTCGCTCGCCCGCGCCAACAGATACCCCAGGCTCGCCCCACCCCGCATCGGCGCGGGAAGCAACCGCAGGGAGAGGTAAAAGGAGCGCGAAACCTCCTTGAGCAATGTGTTCTCCGGTTTTCCGCTCACTGCCACCCAGCAAATTCCCCGCGGGAAACATTGTCAACCCGCACCGCCCCGTCCCCCATCCTAACACAGGCCCCCATTTCACCCTCCCTCCCCGGATGAATCCGGTTGCAGAGCCGCCCAACCGCCACCAACCTTGCCATCGGCATGAACGAAGACCCGGACATTGCGCGACAACGCGACCGCGTGAAACTCGAGCGCCTGGAACTGGCCCTCCGCGCCTCCAACGAGGGCATCTGGGATTGGAACCCCGGCGAACCCGCCATCTATTATTCCCGGCGTATCCTTGAATTCCTCGAGTGCGGAAAAGACAACGCCCCCAACCTCTTCCTCCCGCCCCATAACCACATCCACGTGGAAGACCGCGAGGCCTTCACCCGCGCCGTCAACCAGGCCCTTCAGGACGGCGGCCCGGAAACCCTCGCCGTGGACGCCCGCGTCCTCACCGGCGGGGGCGAGTGGCGCTGGCTGCGCATCCGCGGCACCGTCGTCCGCAACCGCGGGGGCCATGCCGTCCGCATCGCCGGTTCGATGATCAACATCTCCCTCCGCAAGGCCGCCGAGGGCCAGGTCGAGGAAGAGCGCTTCCTGCTCCGCCAGCTCATCGACCACATCCCCCTCCAGATCTATTTCAAGGATCTCGATTCCCACTTCACCCTGGCCAACCAGCGCATGGCCGAATGGATGGGCCTCAACCGCGAGGAAGAACTGTTAGGCACCCACGACCACGACTATTTCGACGAGGACCACTGGAAGCCCGCCGTCGAGGACGAGCAACGCATCATGCGAACCGGCGAGTCCATCATCGACCAGCTCGAGCACGAAACCTGGCATGAGGGCAAGGAAACCTGGGTCGTCACTTCCAAGTTTCCCTGGCGTGGCCGCCATGGCCAGGTGAAAGGCACCTTCGGCGTCTCCAGCGATGTCACGAAGCTCGTCGTCGCCGAGCGCCAGGCACTCGATCTCGCCCGCCAGCTCCAGGAGAAAAACGAGGCCTATGAGGAGGAACTCCTCCTTGCCCGGGAAATCCAGCAGGCACTCGCCGGCGAGGGCTTCCCCAATGCCATCGCACGCGACAAGCGCGTCATCTCCTTCGGCACACGCTACATCCCCATCTCCGGCCTCGCCGGCGATTTCTTCGAGGTCATGAAAGTCTCGGACGATTGCTACGGTGTCCTCATCTGCGACGTCATGGGCCACGGCGTCCGCTCCGCGCTCATCGTCGCCATGCTCCGGGGTCTGCTGGAAAAACAACGCGCCCAGGCCGGCGATCCCGGCGCCTTCCTCCAGGGCCTCAATGACGGCCTCGCCTCCATCCTCGAGCGGGCAGGCACCACCATGTTCGCCACCGCCTTCTTCGGCCTGCTGGATCTATCAGCCGGTCACATCAAGTATGCCTGCGCCGGCCATCCCGGCCCCATTGTCGCCGGTTCCGGCGGTGTCCGCCAGATCGCCGCCACCCGCGCCCACAAGGGCCCCGGCCTCGGCCTTGTCAAGGGCGCCACCTACCCCACCCAGGAACTCTCCCTCGCCGAAATAGACCGCATGGTCCTCTTCACCGACGGCGTGCTGGAGGCGGAAAACCAGGACGGCGAGCCCTTCTTCGAAAACCGCCTCATGGAGATCATCGGACAGAAGAAAGACGCCACCCTGGATGACCTGCTCGACGGCATCCTCTCCAGCGTCCTCGCCTTCTCGGAGGGCGCCCACTTCGATGACGATGTCTGCCTGTTAGGAATCGGCATCTCCCGCGACGGATCAGGACTTTCCTTAGAATAACTAAGCCCCGTTCCGGCCCTTGGACCAACGCTTGTTTCGTTAGAGACCACCCCTCATCACACCCCGGCCTCCCCCTCACCACACCCCGAAATCCGCTTGCCAACCCGCCCTCCTTCCCTCCAATTTTCCGGAGGTTTTTCCAAATCCCGCCCCACCGATTTCCCGCATTTCGGGAAACGCAAGTGAGAAATTTATTCGATATGGCATAAATTTTGCTTCATTTTTACCAATCCCCTCCTAGTCTCGTGTCGGCACCGCGATGCCGGCAATGTCAGACGCTTTTCTCCATCAATCGCTTTCCCAGCAGCAAACGCTTGCGCCACAGATGCGCAAGAGTCTGGAAATCCTCCAGGCGAGCACGCTGGAACTCACCCAATTGGTCCAACAGGCGCTTGAGACCAACCCCGTTCTGGAGGACATCACCGAAACCATCTCGCTAGACGAGGAGGGCCCGGATCCCGAGGAAATCGACTCCCTCGGCTACCTGAACGACACCGACGACGACTGGCGCGACCGCGTCATCATGGAGGGCAAGAGCTCCCCGTGGACCAGCGAGGACGAAGAACGCCGCCAGCGCGTCTACGATTCCATCGTCGCCCCGGAGACCCTGCAGCAGCACCTCCAGAACCAACTCCACCTCTCCCTCGTCGATCCTGAAATCCGCGACGCCGCCCAGTCCATCCTCGGAAATCTCGACGAGCGCGGCTTCCTCGACCTTCCCATCAAAACCCTCGGCATCCGGCTCGATATCCGTCCGAAGATCATGGAAGAGGCCCTCAAGCTCGTCCAATCCTTCGATCCCGCGGGCATCGGAGCCTCGGGAATTTCCGAGTCTCTCCTCCTGC